>JAHENU010000023.1 GCA_018609855.1 Candidatus Nanohaloarchaea archaeon
GGTTAGTGCTCTTTGTATTTACGTCAGTATGTGGTTTGTAGATGTCGATGGCTCGTTCCTGATTGTACTTGGCGCTGCCGCTGCAGGTTCCTTGCCAAGTAAACGATGCAACATTTTGTGATCTTCGCTTTTCGTTGTCCGGTGAAACATGCTTAAAGATATTGCCGCTTTCGCAGATGGCGTGGAGGGTAACAGGGTGGACGCCTGTTAAAAGCGAACGAAAATTGTGGTCGCACTGTAATTGGGTGTATGTCTGAATTCGAATAGGAACAATGAAAAACGCTATTATTCCCGGGCGTCAAGATCGGGAGACTTGCTTCTCGGTTCAAAAGTTGTTGAAAGGTTCCATGCTCAACCTAACCAAACTTCTGAATGCAAATGATCAACCCCACCCTCCGGATAACGCACGTTATGCCGGGCGCTGCTTCAATGTGTCGCAAAACGGCGTGCGCCCTGTCGTAGTGTGGAATTGCACAAGTGCCTGTAACCTTCATTGCAGGCATTGTTATGCCGCGGCCGGTGCTCCTCAGCACGATGAAATGTCAACGTATGAAGCTGAAGCGTTCATTGATGACCTGGCGGCGTTTGAAATTCCGGTCCTGCTTTTTTCCGGCGGGGAACCGTTGATGCGCGAGGATATTTTCTATCTTATAAGCCATGCGGCTTCACTGGGGATAAGGCCCGTCATTTCCACGAACGGAACGTTGATATGTCAAAAGACCGCTCAGCGTATAAAACAATCGGGTGCGGCCTACGTCGGCATCAGTATGGACGGATCAGAAGAAGTGAACGACGCCTTCCGCGGTCGACAGGGGGCGTATACAGCAGCTTTAAAGGGTACGAAAAATTGCTTGGCAAGCGGGCAGAAGGTGGGATGGCGCTTCACAATCAGCCGCTACACACTCCCGCAATTAGAACATATGTTCGAACTCGTAAAACAAGAAGGCATCCCCCGCTTATGCCTCTATCACCTGGTTACATCAGGGCGCGGTGCCAGTATATCTGACAGCCAATTGTCTCCCGGTCAAACGAGAGAAACAATGGACTGGATCATAGAAAAAACGATACAATTGAAAGAGCAAGCTTTTAATACCGAAGTACTTACGGTAGACAATCACACGGACGGGGTGTTTTTTTTCTTTAAGATGAGAGACAAAGACCCGGAAAAAGCAGAGAGCGTGTACCGACTTCTCAAGAATCAGGGCGGTAATCGTTCAGGGATTGGACTTGCTGATGTCGATTGGTCCGGGAACGTCCATCCGGATCAATTTACGCAAAGTATAAATTTGGGAAACGTCAGAGAACAGTATTTTTCGGACATTTGGACGAACGCTTCCCACATTGTCCTGCAACAACTCCGGAACCGGAAAAACTTATTGAAGGGAAAATGTGCAAGATGTAAGTGGGTAGAGCTTTGCAATGGCAATCTCAGAGCAAGAGCTTATCACGAATACGGTGATTTCTGGGCACCCGACCCGGGTTGTTATCTAAGCGAGGAGGAAATCTGTGTTGGGACTTAAGGCTCGCACAAAAACAATCTACGATATTTTAAAGAACCTCAATGCTCGTATCCTGGAATACAACACGTAAATGTAATCTGCAGTGTCACCACTGTTATCGCGACAGCGGTCCGGGTGTAGGTACCGGTGCTGAATTGACGACACAAGAAGGAAAAAGACTGCTCGACCAGTTACAAACCGCCGGTTTTTATCTTGTAGTTCTCAGTGGGGGCGAGCCTCTTCTTCGGAGCGATATCTTCGATTTCATTCAATATACTCGCATCCTGGGCATGCGTCCGGTTCTCGGAACAAACGGTACGCTATTAACCAAAGAGACTGCACAAAAATTGCGTGAGTCAGGGCTCGCAGGCGTCGGCATAAGTCTGGATAGCACAGAGCCGGAGCGTCACGATGACGTTCGAGGACAATCGGGAGTTCATGAAGAAACGGTGACCGGTGTCCGTAACGCAGTACATGCCGGTTTAAGGGTACAGATAAACATGACGTTAACTGAAAGGAATTACCAGAATGTAGAAGAAATGGTTGAACTGGCCGAAGGTCTGGGCGTACACGCTTTGTATCCGTTCTTTCTCGTGCCGACGGGAAGAGGCGAAAAAATGGAAATGAACCTTTTAAGCGAAAAACACTATTTTCAAGTACTCGATAGCGTGTTACAAAAACAGCAAGAATCTGTTCTGGAGCTCAAACCTACCTGTGCGCCGCAGTTTCTGCCGTTGGCAAGACAGCGCGGCGTTTCTATGCGTTTTACACGTGGCTGTCTGGCCGGCGTGTCTTATTGCTGCATCCTGCCTGAAGGAGATGTTCATCCCTGCCCTTATCTTCCGCTCAAAGCAGGGAATGTTCGGCAGACACCGTTTCAGACTTTGTGGCGTTCCAGTGACATTTTTGAACGACTGAGACAGTACAGCAATTATAAAGGACGCTGCGGGGGCTGTCATTGGCTGGATCTATGCGGTGGCTGCAGAGCGCGCGCATATTATAACACTGACGGGGACTATCTCGGCGAGGACCCGTATGCTCAGCGGTGCGTACGTTCGTGTGCAGGTAAAGAGTCATGATAGACGAATCAGATAAAAAGCTGCTCAATAAGGTGCAGAAGGGTTTGACTATAGAAGAACGCCCTTTTCACAGCTTAGGCGAAGAATTGGGCCTATCTTCGGACGATGTCATCCAAAGACTGCAGAAATTAAAGGAAAACGGATACATTCGGCGAATCGGTGGGGTTTTTGATAGTGCGGCTATGGGCCTCAAAGTGACTCTAATCGCAGCAGGCGTCTCTCCCGACTCTTTCTACACGGTAGCACAACACGTTAGTGCGTACACAGGTGTTACCCATTGTTATCGCCGGGATGATGAGGAACTGAATTTATGGTTCACGTTCATCTATCGGAAACCTTCAGAAAAAGAGAAACTTTTACAGGAAATTCAGGAAGTGGCGTCCATAAATCGGTTGTATGAGTTGCCCAAAATTCAAACGTTTAAACTGAATGTGTTTTTCAATATGGGGAACAATACGAATGAAGGATCTCGATAACACGGACTTAGCACTGATCGAGAAGATCGAAAGGGACATCCCGCTCTGCCAGGACCCATACGCTGCGATTGCTGCGGAAA
>JAHENU010000024.1 GCA_018609855.1 Candidatus Nanohaloarchaea archaeon
ATTTGGTTGAGCATGACTTACGGAAGTTGCGACAACGGCAGAAGAGTTTCCACGAAGAAAAACAAGATGCTGATGAAAAAGGTGACACTGTCGCTAAAGAAGAAGCATTGAAAGCAGATTTCGTTGATCTTGTGGATGCGCAAACTGGCAGACATTCTATTCTCCAGATGCAGGCAAACAATATTTTTCCGACGATTACAGCTGATTTCTATCGTATGGCAGGGCCTCAGGATTTAGTCGATCAAGGGCAAGACGGCACTGGCTTGCTGGCTGATTTACCGGAAAATGAGAAGGCGATCTTGCGGAAGAAATGGGAATTATATGAAAAATGGAAAGGCCAGTACGGTGGCGAGATTGACCGACGGGTCAACGAGTTGGAACGCCGGTTAAATTCATTAGATATGTCGATCCGCCAAACTGAAGATTGGCTGCGTCCCTATATTCGCACTATGCTTCATCTTCAGGGTTCTGAAGGCGAGGAATTAGATAAGATCACCGATGCACATATGCTTCAGGGCTATTCTACCAGTTGGCGTGGCGCCAAGTTACTTGCGCCATCCTCAGCTCGCAAGCAAGATAATGAAACAACGCATTATGATATTTTAGTGGTGTATATGGACCATCTGCAGCTTGCTAGCAGTGCTGATCCGCGCTTAACGGGCCAAGGCGGTGAAGCTGTAGCATTTGATTTTAAGGAGTATGTTGCCTGCTGTCATGTGCATGAATCAGCTTTTCAATCACAGGCCGAAGAGAAGCAGCAGCAGGTCAAGCGATTTTTACAGCTCTATGTTGGAGAACAGACTTGGAAAGAGGTAATGGAACAGGGATTACAACAGCAAGGGAATTCAGAGGAGAAGAAAAAGCGTCCTGGAAAGCTTTCACTGTATTTTGGGAAATGGGATAAATTTTATGTCCCGCCTGAAGAAATAGCAGATTTACAAAAACAACTGATTGGCCCACCTCATACTGTGAGTTTATATCTTGACTTAAAAATGGGCAGTGGGCTCTTTACAATGAAGTAGTCGATACTATGCAGATAGAACAGCAATTACGGGAATATTTAAAGAAACTCCATGGTGATCAGAAACGCCAATATTTCTATCATATCGCTACTTCGTCCGGGAAGGCAGTGAGTGAAGAAATACCGATTTTGATCGGCAAGCGCGTAGCGTGGGCAGCACAGCAAGGAGCGAGTTTTGTAGAAGTAGCATTTGGTCCGGTATCTGAATTAGTCATGCAACGAGAAGAATTGATTAACTCTGCACGGCAATTAGGCCTGAACTATGCGTTCCATCCGTCAGAATCCTTAGGGCTTGATGCAAGCTATGCAACGGCAGCGGCAGCAGGTTTTCCGTTTCAAAACGCGCAACAGTATTTACGGGAAAGCGTCATCGCTATTGGCAACTTTAAGAAGGCGTTAGAGGAACAGACAGGTAATAGGAATACTGTCACGTCTGTTAACTTCCACGCGGCCACAGGCTTTAAACCACCTTTCGATGAGCGACTGGCGAGTGATCTGTCACTCGATCCGTTTGAAATACAGACTGACAATTTAGATCCGAAAGGTTCTGCAAAACTATCGCCCATTTATAAAAATAGAATTTTTTTGGAGCGCCTGTGGTATGCATACTTTGACACACCATTGCGAGACTCGCCCGATTTTCAAGCCCAACTAGCTGATCAATTGATTCCAGAGAGGGCTGTGACGGTGTGCGAAGATTACTTGGATGCCGCAATACGAGACATGCCAGAGAGATTGTTAGAGAGATTCAACCTATCACGAGAAGAGGCGTTGCGAAAACCGCCGAAAGAGAAACGTGATTTAATAGAAAATAGTGGTTTATACCAAATTCGTACTATTTATCAGCAGGCGGCTCAAGACACGAATGCGCTTCGGAGCGCGTTACGACAGGAATATCTCAACGATTTGAGCATATTACGTACATTGGCGCAGCCTGGTGCTGGTTTCTTTGGGCCTGACGATTTTATGAAAGAATCGTTCGTCTATAGAGAGTTATTACCGCGGTGGATGCCGCATGCCGATCATCAGGACAAACGTTTCAAACCAGTGCGAGAATTATGGGAAGAAATGACCTTTACCGCTTTTCCTGACAATGGCAGTACTGCTGAAGATCAATTTCAGCAGAAGTTTTTGCAGGAAGAGTGGGCAGAAGACCGGATGATTGCGGCGGTGGCCGGGGCGTATGTATGGGGCCATATGACTCAAGTATTGCATCCGGCGTTGAACGCTCGTGATCTGAAAACAGAGAAACCAGTCTCTATTGCCCAGCTGTTCGACCATTTTGATCTCAAAGCAACGCTGGAATCGCATATGCTGACACAAATCAGCTACCAATTGCGGCTCTATTACCCTAAAGACCTGATTTCGGTGGCCAAAGCTATCAATGACACAAAAGGGCCTGATGGCAAAAAGCACGACATCGCACGTATCACGATTGATATGGAGCAGATCTCTACCTCTGGTATTGATCCGCTGGAACTTGTAGATCCTGAAATGAAATATGACGACAAGAAGAACATTAAGCGGTTGGAGCGGCAAGGGTTACGCTGGCTGGAAAACAAAGACGGGCGATGGGTGAAATCGATGCACGTGACGCATCCCTATTTAATGGAACAATCGCCAGGCCATCAACACGGGCCGATTCGGCGCGGTGATGTGCTGAACTTTCAGTATATTTATACGCTCACCCAAAAACAATTTGCGCAGAATCCGGACGATTGGGCGATTATTATGTATGAGATTGGGAGCGAGAAGGCAGAATCCGTATTCATGCTGCGGTTGATTATGGAGATGATAGAAGCCGGTGTGACGCCACAAGACTTAAAAGTGTCTGAAATTCAGGGAGATTTAATTGAGGAAGAGCCGCAGGACATTCAAGATCAATTGATCCGGGAGTTCTTTGAACTCAGCAGAGCAGAGATGATGCACGAATGGCAAGTAATTCAGGAAAATGCCTTGGAACCAATTGATACTTTACTTGGGTCCACAAAACCAAGCGAGACATGGACCGGTACCGCAGCTATTCAACAAGGGAGAGTGCAGCCACAACAATATCAGCAAGAAGAATATCAATAGTACTTTCGAGTGGTAACATATCGATAGTTTTTTAAAGTGAAAATGTAAAGATACAAGTGAAATACAATGGGGCATCAGAACCAATCACGGTTTCAGGAAGCAAAAGAACGAAGC
>JAHENU010000025.1 GCA_018609855.1 Candidatus Nanohaloarchaea archaeon
AGTTGTGGCAGGGATATGAATGGAGAACAATTGGCGGAGAATGAAAAGAGTGAAGGCTGTTGTGAAGAATGTACTTGGGATGATGGATCACTGCGCAGTAAAGAAGAGGTGCGGGAGAATCTTATTACGCATTATATAGAAGAAACGGAAAATGATCGCGAAGTAGTGGAAGAAGTGGTCGATCAAATTTTGAATGAGCGGCCCGCCTGGCAATTCAATACTGAATGAACCTGTCGTACATCGCGCACAAGTGTATTGCAGTAATTGGCTATGTTTTATATATCTGTCTTGCCAATATATAATGAGATGGATAATCTCTACATAATCACGGCACACGGCGAAGATTTAAAACCATCGGCGCTTTCACATGGTTCTCGTTCACATATGCTAATTATAGCGCTGGTTGTTATAGTAGTGGTTGCTTTAGGATCATTTTTATTGACAGGGAATGGTATGAGATCTGTAACAGGCTCTCATATTATTGGTGATACGTTTTCTACTTCCTCAAATACTGGGAAGCCATTATCTGCTCAATTACGGCTTGACAGTACTTTTGAAATAGAAATGGAAGGAGCAAAAGTAGATATGTTGTCACAAAATCCACGGAAAGAATTGTATGTGGATGGCAAGTTATTTGAGCTTGGAAAACCTTCTCAAATTCAATTACGTATTGCGGATTATACAGGCACATTTAATACAAACAATGCACAGGTCACTTTAGAAGGAACGGGCGATGACATGATGATCAATCAAATTGATCTAATTTCAGAAAAAGACACTTCATTGCGGGTAAAAGAATTGCCCATATCGAGCGGCTCTGTATCGAATTTTTCTACGAAGAATGTACAGATAGATGGGGTGAGCGGCACAGTGCAGGTATCTGATGTGTCAAAATGTACTCTGCGCGGAGGCACGTTAGAGATTGGTTCCTTTACTGGCAGTCTGTCGATACAAGTAGGAGCTCTTAAACTTAATGGGGCAGGAACAGAAGTAGTGTGTATATCGCAAGGAGTGCGCACTGAAGTGTCGTAAGAGGCTTGCCGTAAGGAGTTATTCACTTGAGTAAGCTTGTACTAAATTGTCAAGATACTGGCTCACTGCATGCGGTTTTCGCACGTAATTTAATTCGACTGCTTCTGCGGTAATGAAAGAAACTTTCACGTGTCCATAGCCAAGTAATCGTTCAAAAGCAGACTGATAGAGATTGATATCGGCAATGTGGTGGTATAGCATACTGGTACGTTGTTTACTAGCTATTCCTCCTTCGATGATAAGGCGAGAAGGGGTGAGGTGGTATGCAGTAGTTTTTCTGTCAATTTCTGCTCCTACAACAATTCCTGCAGGCACTAAAATTAATGCAATTTGGAGTAATGATGGCACGGGAAGTGAGTAGAAAGAAGTGGAAATAAAGAATCCGATCAAAAATGCAGCGAAAACATAGTTGCGTACATATTTAATGCGTCCTGGGCGCATAAACAGAAGACTTTGCTCAATGCCAGCTGCCATATATATGATACAGCGCGCGGAGCTTATAAAACTTGATCGTCTCATAGCAAAATCTTTAAAAGGTTATCAAAGAATGTAACCACGCTGGCGGCCACAGCGGAGGGGAACCACCCGTTCCCATTCCGAACACGGCAGTTAAGCCCTCCAGCGATCCGAGTTGTACTGCCCTTGGGTGGGAAGCTCGGGACGCTGCCAGCTCCTTTTTATTATTCGTCCCGTGTTTTAATGCCTGTTTGAGTGTCTTCTTCTTTCTCTGCTTGGTCAGCGGCTTCCTGCCTATTGTTAAATATTTGAGTCATAACGACTGAATAAATAATGCTGACCATAATGACTACCAGCACGACCGATGAAAAGATGTCGGTGGTTTTGTCACTGAAATGACTGGCATACGGTGCTTGTGCCGGGAATTGAGATAATACAGCAGCTGCAAGGCCTCGTGGAATCATGCTGTTGATAAAATGTACTTCGTTTTTCTGTAGTTCCATACCTACTGTTGCTAATTTAGCAGCGACTAGGCGCATGATAATGACAACAGCAGAAAGGATAAGGCCGTAATAGATGAATATGGGTTTCGCTAAGAAGATAATGCCTAAAAAGACGAAAAAGAAGGATTCTATGAAAAATGAGAGTTCTGACTGGAATAATTTCAAAAGCCGATCAACTTTGAATTGTTTTTTTAGTTTAAGAATGCTTGAAAATGTAGGAGCGTTTCCGAGAACAATGCCAAAAGCAAGTGAGGCTATGGCGCCACTGCCGCCATTGAGTTCCGTAAAGCTGAAGAGGAGGAATAGGGCACCAAGAGTAAACATGTAGTCATACGCTTTATGCTGTATTTTGTCAAGGATAAAGAGCCAGACAATACCTAAAATGCCGCCTAACATGGCTCCAATAGAAAAGGCGGCCAACACGTTTTGAATTGGTGAGGCTGAGCCTGCCTCCACTATATATTGAAGGATAGCAATGGCAAAAATCACAATAATGGGGTCGGTGAGGATAGATTCAAGATTAAGTATAGTTTTGACATTGTCCCGAATGGTGATGTTCTTCGTAATAGATAATACTACTGGTGAAGATGTGCCGCCAATGATAGCACCAAGGAGAAGGCCAGTTTCCAGGTCAAAATTAAACAAGAAAATAGATATAAGTGATACAGCGGCCATAGTAAGAATGACTGTTAAAATAGCAAGGCCTAAGCTGCGGGAGAGGCCACGAACTAACTGATAGAAATCTATGTTGAGGCCTGCTTCAAATAAAATGAGCAATAAAGCAAATGAGCCAAGAACGCCGGAAATGTCTAAAAAGGATTGGCGGGAGGTAAATTGAAAGACAAGTTGGGATACTGGCCCTATTAGGAGTCCAAAGAGCAAGAGCCAAATGATATCAGGAATCTTTGTTCGATCGAAAAATAAAGCACCGATATAGCCAATGACTAAGGTAAGTCCCAGGAGAATGAAGATGGGGTTTGGATCGATGGTCATATTTGTAAGGTGCTGGCTCTGATTATAAATGTTTCTATAATCGCTTGCTTTGGAAAGAATGGCGCATCTGTGTGTTTGATCTACGGGGGCTGCTGGAGACAAGTATTTATATTTTTCCAGAAAGTCAGTTAAACCTAGTGAGACTTCAATAATAACATTATCGCTGTGCCCTGGTGGTGTAGTGGCCTATCATTCGAGCCTGTCACGCTCGGGACACGGGTTCAAATCCCGTCCAGGGCGATTAACACACTTCGCCGAGATTTCTGTGCGAAAAAATACATCTCTGTCACTTTCCTTTATCTATATCAGTTTTCACGTTAGCAGTGAACAGTCGATATCTCCAATATAGCTATATCACTATATAGTGTTTCTTATCTCTGACTAGTTCGAATTCATATTCAGCGCCACCGAAAGCGCCAATACTTCCAGAATAAAGAGTACATCGTTTTGTGTCTTGTTTAAGATACTCCGTCCATGAATATTGTTCATCTGTTATGTACCATCTCCTGATATTAATAAGCAAGGCAAAAACTTTTAAGAGGGTTGTGGGGTTGGGATAGGCATGGCAATAGAACAAACACTGGTACTGATAAAGCCAGATGGCGTGCAGCGGAGTTTAGTAGGCGAGATCATATCGCGGTTTGAGACAGCTGGGTTGAAAATAGTTGGTATGAAATCCGTCTGGGCCGATGAAGAGTTTGCCAAACAGCATTATACTGAAGATATTGCAGAGCGGCGCGGCGAGCAGGTGCGACGCTGGTTATTAGATTATATTAAAGAAGGGCCTGTTGTGGCTATGGTGTTGGAAGGAGCGAATGCGGTGGAAAATGTGCGGCGTATTGTTGGGGGTACTGAGCCAAAAAGTGCACCTGCGGGCACAATCCGTGGTGATTTCTCACACATTAGCTTTGCGCATGCTGATGAGCAAGAAAAGCCGGTGCGGAATTTGATCCATGCTTCAGGCAATGCAAAGGAAGCGGAGCAAGAAGTGGCTTTGTGGTTTAGCGAAGAGGAATTACATTCGTACAAGACCGTGCATGACGTGCATGTGCTCTAATTATTCCTATGTATTTCTTCCTGTCAATCGTCCAGAGCGCAACAGCGGGTGAAGGAAGGATTGTGATAGAAGTATGAGATATAGCGCAAAGCCGTGCAGTTTATAGAGCGTATGTGCTTTAGAGAGGTCAAAATTACCGGAATGGTGGTAAATGCGCAGATCATCGGCGAGGTGAATGGCGTTTTTACCGTAGGTCACACCAAGTTTTAATGACAGATCGTAATCCTCGGTGCGATACAGTGCCGTATTGAACATGCCTGCTTGATAGAATGCTGTTTTTCTGACAGCAAAGTTGTTGCCGAAGAATAATGGTCTGCCACACTTCCAGTGTAGCTTCTGGAATAATCTATTGAAGCTGGTCACGCCAAACACGCCTTTATGTACAGTGAGGCCGCTGAGGGCGACAATATCATAATGAGTAAAATAGCGACCTATCGTGGCAAGCCAATCCGGTGCAACTCTAGCATCAACATCTGTGGTTGCAATGATTTCATGCCTGGCTGTTTCAAATCCGCGTTGTCTGGCCGCTGCAATAGATTGTTTGGGTTCAGATACTGTGCGTAACGGGAGATTGTAGTAGTTCGCAGCTCGTTGCGCTTTTTCGCAGGTGTCATCAGTGGAATTGTTATCGACAAGCACTAATTCCCATGCCTCACTATATGTTTGGTGTCTAAATGCTGCTAGACAGGATTCTATCGCATCTGATTCATTATAAGCAGGCAGGACGACTGAGATCATACCGACTCTTCATCGATGCGCTTATAAAAATTGCGTGGTCTCTTAATATATGTCTTTAACAGGATGGATAGTAGGCATAGCAGCTGCGTTACTCGTTCTCTTTATAATCCTTAGCTATAATCGTATTATCCGATTAGAGAATCGAATTGATAATGCATGGGCGCAGATCGATGTTCAGTTGAAAAAACGGGCGGATTTGGTGCCGAATTTAGTTGATACGGTGAAAGGCTATGCGAAGCATGAAAAGGAGATTATGACTGAGGTTTCAGAGGCTCGAGAGCGGATGATGCAGGCTGAAGGCACGCAAGACCGGGCTGAGGCCGGGAATGAATTAGGGCAGGCACTGAAATCAATTTTTGCAGTAGCCGAGGACTATCCTGATTTGAAGGCCAGTCAGAATTTCCAGGAGTTGCAGCAAGAGCTGTCTTCGATTGAAAATAAGATTGCGTATGCGCGCCAGCATTTTAATGACGCTGTATTGACGTTTAATAACTCCATCGAGACTTTTCCCACCAACTTACTGGCGAATATGATGGGTAAAGGAGAAAGGGATATGTTAGAAATTGAGACGGCAGATCGGGAATTGCCGGATGTTGAGTTTTGATGGCGGAGAAAGAAAAGATGAATACTATAAAAAAGGCAAAATGGCTAGGCGGAATTGGTGGCCTTCTAATACTGTTATTTCCGCTGTTTTTCATTATCTCGAGATTTGCGCTATTCCCCTTCATGAATGTAATGTTCGGGCTCTTTACGATTCTTGGTCTTACACCTTTAATTGGAATAGGTCTTTTGCTCGCTTCCCTGCTTTTACTTTCTCAGTACTTCTTTCAAAACAATAAATTATTTTGGCAAGGGTTGGCTGCTTTTGTGTTGTTTTTTATTGGCGCAATTGCCTTTGTTATGTTGTTTGGGCTGGCGATGGCGTTGGGTGGTGACCCTTCAATTTCGATGAAAACCAATATCGTGTTTCTTGGTTTGGTAGTTGTGTTCTTCTGGGCACCATATATAATTGGTGGCTATCTCTTAAAACGTGTCTTTCTTGATATAGCAGAGGAGATAGAAAGCAGTCTTTTTAAATTAGCAGGCTACCTG
>JAHENU010000026.1 GCA_018609855.1 Candidatus Nanohaloarchaea archaeon
GCAAGCGGAGTTTCACCAGGAATATGCCGTCACCTGGCAGGAAGCTGATGTAGCAACGTTTCAGAAGGAAGGATTTGATACCTGTATTATGAATCCGCCATTCGGCCTCCAGACAAAAGATGCGAATCTGACATTTCTTGAAACAGCGACACAGTGTGCTTCAGTCACCTATGCACTGCTCCACAGTTCATATGAAAAAATAGATGAGACCTATGCATTCTATGAATCATGGGCGCACCAACGACACATGGAACTACAAATACTGCAGTCATTTCCGTACACTATTCCAAAAACACATGGATTTCATAGAGAAAAGAAAAGAACGACAGAAATGGATTTGTATCGATTCACCGCAGCAGATATAGAGCGCGGAGGGTAAGAGACATGAGCGACAGGAACGCAGGAGAATGTTTTACATCATGAACAGATTTTGCTTTTCTAACTTGTCTTTCGTCTTGCCACAAAGTTAACAAAAAGACCGTCATATGGAGGCTCAATCTGCGAACTGGATATCCAGGTCTGGGTCGGGGCGGAATCGAACCGCCGATCTCTGCCTTGTAAGGGCAGCGTCATAACCGCTAGACCACCGACCCACCCAGTGATACTGTACTGTAAAGGCGAGGACAGCAATACTTAAACAGCTTCTCCCGTGATACCGTCGTACACTTCCTCACTGCCTGCATAATAGGGATAGTAGGCTAAGCTGACAGTCCCATTTTCATATACATACCGGGTTTTATGCTGTGCTATTTCATCTTTGCTAATAGTATGCCGCAACACATGCGCCTGATGTGGACGTATATTCTCTAGTGTACGCTCATATGGTGCTGTAACTACACTGAAATACAGTTGATCGCCTGATTCTTCAGCTACCAGCAATTGGTTCTCCACCATCCGTTCTAACACCGCATTTAAATCTGATAAAGACCACTCTAACTGATCAAGTAACGCTTCACGTGACACAGGCTGTTCCTGTGCAATGGAGTAGATTTGCCGTTCGCTATAGGATAATTGTGGCCGCTGATACTGCAGCGATCCATCTTTTCCATCTATAACTACATAGTGTTCTCCATCGTCTACCAGCCAGAGCGGGTAATACACCAATTCCACTGTATTTCCAATGTCTTCTGGAGCGAGCTGCGCTGGAAAGACAACTACCTGACCTTGCTCTTCTTCCGTGCTTAACGTGTTCGTGTTGCCTCCATGTTGTGTCTTTCTCGCCCGAATCTCTGTGATAATTGGATACTCCTTCCCCAATACAACACCGACTCCAGCAGGCAAGCCGCTGATAGTCTCTTTTACTGAAGCCGTGATGCCTTCAAACGACTTGGAGACCGCATTCAGATCATTGGGATTAGTCAAGCGCATAATGACCTGGCTGTTACATTGTGATAGCACATTATTGTCTACTCGAGCCGGGCGCTGCGAGACAATTTGTAGCCCAAAGCCAAATTTACGGCCTTCGGAAGCAATAGTCCGGAGCATAGAGGAACAAATAGCAGTCCCAAAGTTCCGCTCTGGTAAGTAATTATGAGATTCTTCCACTGTAAAGATCATACTTGGAATGGCATCTTGTTTACGGAGTTGAAACAGTTCTTTGCTGAGCTTGTAGACTACAGCTTCCTGAATGTCAGGATCCACGCCTTTGAGGTTAATAATAGTTGCTTGCCCCGGCTGCACCAATGAATGCAGATCCACAGGATCGTCGGAAAAAAGGCCAGCATTTGCGAGCACATCCAACATACTAATGAGAGACCACTTTGCTTTAGATTGCGATTGCTGGCAGGTCTCAATTAACGCATTGAGAGAATATGTATCCGGCAAATCTTTAATAGCCGTGTATAATAAACCGAGCTGGGAATTGTTAAGGGACGTAGGCAGCAGCTGATCAATTTCAGACGGATCAAGGTTTTTATCAGAAAAAGCCAACTGCTCTGCGTGCGGATTAATATATCTATCAGTCGACAATTCACGCACAGGATATTTTTGAGAAGTAATGCCAAATTTTTCTGCTTCTTTATCACTTATGGCATCGTTGAAAACTCCTAAACTACTGTATTCGCCGTGTGGATCAATAATCACAACTGGAATGTCCTTTTCAAGTAATTCCTCAATGATTACAGCAGTCAAGTAACTTTTACCAGCTCCAGTTTGCGCAAGTACGGCCATGTGTTTGTACAAAGCGTCAGGATTCAATTTAATCGGTAATTGAGCATGTGATTCTAAATTACCAATATACAAACCTTCAGTATCTAATCCTAATGTATCGGCAATAATGGTTTCGTTCGCGAGGTACACCATCGAATTTGGTTTTAATGCCTGCCGTGGCCGTTTAAGCATACCTTTTTCCCGATAACCAATAACAGTGGCTTCAGCTTCTGTTTGCCCGTCCTCGTGTTTCCAAACCTCCTGAACTTGACTGAGAATCCAAACGTCATCTTTTTGTGTTGTTACAAAATCAAATTTCTTTACATCATTGTATGCTTGGAAGTGAAAGCCAGAGGTCGAAACAGTACCAGTAATTTCACCGATTAACATACCCTTTTCTCTCAGAGATAGTTTTAATAAGATGGTAATATCCAAACATTCGGATGTACGGTTTGACTAATAATACTACCAATTAAAGGCAACAATTAGCTAATAAAAGGTTTTATATCTCCGTATCCGAAATATAATATGCGCTTCACCGGCCAATCAGGCATTGAATTTATGGTCATCATTGGATTTGCACTTCTGGCACTGTCACCATTTCTCTTCAATACGCAGAATATCGCTGATGATCTTACAAGAATTACACGAACACAGCAAGCAGAGAACGCAGTACAAACTTTGAAGTCAGGAGCAGAACTTATACATGCACAAGGTTACCCAGCACGCACAGTAGTTGATATAAAGCTACCTGCAGGAGTCACTAACACATCCGTTGATAATACGGCAATACAGCTCAGCATACGAACACCAGAAGGAAAAGAACAAGTCTATGCCATCACCGAATTTAATGTGTCCGGTACTGTGCCAACGTCACAAGGCCAACATAGCATACAATTGATTTCTGAGGGGAATTATGTCAACATTACCGATGCATAGAGGCCAAATTTCTACAGAATTTGTAACTATTCTTGTATTCACACTGATTATCTTCAGTGTTTACTACAGTGTAGTTAGTTTTCAATATACACAAGCAGTCAGCACTTTCCGCGACATACAGGCAGAGACGATAGTAGAACGGACAACAGCTACGCTTGATCTAGTGCTTTCCCAAAATACGAATGTTACATGGAATATGTACTTACCTCCCCAGATTGCGAAAGCAGACTACAATATTTCTCTGAGTGATACTGGAAATGCAACCTTAGCGGTGGTGGACATCAACGGCAATACTATTATAGAAAGATCAGCAGCGCCACGGACAGAGGGCAATATTAGCCAAGGACACAATACCGTAGAAAATCGAGGAGGGGTGTTACATGTCTCCCAGCCATAATGGCCAGGTGTTTTCAGCAGATGCAACTATCGGCCTCTCGCTATTCGTAGTGACGCTTGTCCTATCAATAACATTACTGAACACCCATATGCAAGACAAGATAGAGATAGCACGGGAAGAACGCGCTTCCCAAATAGCATTCCAGGCAGCCGATTTTCTCATTAGAACACCGGGCTTTCCTTCCGATTGGGATGCAAATACAGTGCAACTCATTGGATTAGCAGATCCGGCTTACATCATACAACCGGAGAAAGTAACACAATTAGATACGCTATCGTATGCACAAATACGTGCTCATTTGAAAACACAACCCTATGACATACTCATTAACATCACAGATCCATCATATTCAGAGACGGCTGGCCAGAATTGGCCGCAATCCGCTGCCATTGTAGCACAAGAGTCGCGCACCGTACTTATCGAACACACCAATCGAACACGAAGAGGCACTGTGGAGGTGACAGTATGGCGCGACGATATATGAACCTCAGAAAGGGCATATATTTTTCTTTTGACGCACTCTTCGGTCTTACTCTCCTTCTTCTGGCATTCGTTCTATTCACTGATGTGGATGTAGCACGTACAGAAGCACAATTAGAGACAAAAACCCAATCGTTCCAACAGCTAAGTGTTGAGGCAGAAGACAGCATCCAGGTAGCATCTCAGGCACAATTCGGTAACAGTCTCTCGCCAACCATCCGCACTTATTACGAGAACACAACAGTATTAGATATGGAAGACATGAATAAATCAATCATAGAAAATATAGCTATTTTGTGGGCATCAAATGATACTGAGGCAGCACGTAACTTAACGAAAACATATTTTGAGACAATTATCGCTGATCGCTATAATTTTTCTATTGCTATTGTGAATGGCGATCGCAGCACACTCTATAATACTTCAACACAACACAGCGGCGGTATTTCTGCGGCAGAGCGCATCATTTCAGGAATACAGAAAAACATGCCAACTACAGGCCATATTGCGAAAGCCTCGTTAGCAGAAGCAACCTCACAGAAGCAAGACACAACCTATTTTGGGGGCTATGTGGGAGACGGGAATATTACCTTTCATCCACAGCTTCCAGATGCCTCTGACGTAACAGATGTTATTTTCGAAGCCGATATAGGTGGCCCTTTCGATCTACACATTAATGATCAATTTGCTGGCCACTACACCTCACAGGAGCCAGACACTAATCTTTCTGCTTCTCGTTACGTAGTATGTAACGCAACGCATAATACTGGCTATTGTTCAGCGATACAGAACGGGAGCAATACGGTGCAAATAAACTTCACAAATACGAGCCAATTTCTCGGTGGCGGTGTTTTCACTATTTCCTATGTGACTGACAGTGTGGCCTTTTCCTCTGAAAACTCCTATATGCACCGGAATCGCTCCCTGCCAGGTATTAATGGTGTTGTTAATCTTTTTTCTTCCTTTAACGTCCCTGGGCAATTGCATGACATATCGGGGAAACTACATTACCAACTGGAAAACAGGACCATTTTTCTTAAAATTGCCGACACTATTGTGTATGAGGATACAGCAACAGGCGAGGTAACACAGACATTGAATGGTACAAAAATTGCTGACCAATTGTCACAACCAGCAGGGGAAGCAGGTATTGCATCAACCTCTGCTAATGGACAGTGGACGACCATTCTATTGAACAATTCTTATAACACACCGTTAGTCTTTGCTACCGTCCAAACAGAAAATGGCACAGAAGCACCGCGCCTTGCACAGGTCCGTAATGTAACAAAAGATTCATTTGAAGCACGGGTCTGTGAACACGAAAACAGCGATGGCGACTGTGACTCACATGCTGTTGAACAAATCGGTTACGTGATAATAGAACAAGATGAAATTGATGCATTAGCCGGTGTCGAAGCAGGATCATTATCCTTGTCTGGCAGCGGCAGCGGTGATAGCAGCACAATCTCATTCGACAGCTCGTTTTCACAGACACCTGTTGTATTGGCAGAACAGCAAACACAGAAGGGAGGCGGCGAGTCTGTCGTTCAAGCTATCGATATTACGCAACAAAATATGGCAGTATATCTCTGTGACCATGATGAAGGCAGCACTGATAATTGTGAGACACATGGCTCTGAAACAGTTGGCTGGCTCGCAATAGATCCACAACAATTGCCATTTACGGCAGCACGGGCGAATACGACGGCAAACATAGCCGATAGCAGCTGGACATCTCAAACGTTTAACTCTGCTTTCAACACAACACCAGCAATAATGGCCACTATACAGACAAATAATGGCGGCCAACAGGCAAAACCTGCTATGGTTCGTCAGGTTAATACGACAGCTATGGATATACGGTACTGCGAACACGATGCCGACAATACCTGTGACAATCACGCAGGTGAAACCGTTGGCTGGTTTGCTATTGAGCCAGGTGAGCTCGCAACAGGAGTAACAGAAATCACAGATTTAAGTTCATCTACTGTCCCCTACCGACTGGCATTACAGGGACTTGACACTATTACTGGCGAGGCAATAGCTGACGCTGTATCAGTGATTGATGTCTCTGGCAGCATGGACGGCACACCGTTGAAAGAAGCGAAAAATGCTTCGAAAACATTTGTTGACATTCTATTGAATACGACAGGCAATCGCGTTGGCCTCGTTTCTTACGAATCAAGCATCGACACGGTGCATGAATTAACCACTGACAAAAACTCCATAAATAATACTATTGACAGTTTAACAGCTGATGGCAATACCTGTATTGGCTGCGGCATTTTAGAAGCGATTGATGTTGTCACAAAACAAAGGACTGTCTCTTTAATATCAAAAAATAGCCAGTGGAACTGGAACGCTTCCTATCCAAACACGACACCACCAGACATCAATGGCACTGGATGGACCGGACAGGGATATAATGATTCAGCATGGCAGACAAATACTACTATGTTAGGAACAGGCCCCCATGTTGATACGGCTTTACCCGCGAACGATGGTGATTACTTTTTCCGCCATCAGTTTCGCTATGACGCAGATAGTTACAGCGACATTACTGCATATCTCCGTTCCGATGATCGCGCCACCGTTTACTTAAATGGCTATGGCATTACTAATGAAACAGCACCGCATACTGGCCGATACTGGAACACCGTTGTTGGGGGAATAGACTCATTTTTCTTAGACAGCTGGGAACGCAGTAGCCTTGGAGGTA
>JAHENU010000027.1 GCA_018609855.1 Candidatus Nanohaloarchaea archaeon
GCCAAGTGTTTCCATACAAAACCGACGGGCCGAGTGCCAGTGTTCCATTCATACAAAAAGGTGTAAAATGCTGGCTGGAACCAGCCTTCTCGTATATACTCCCTACGTAACTCTTCAACCTTCTCTGGCTGTTGCTGTAGTGTGGTAGAATCAAGATTCGGTCGATTTGTCTTAAAATCATATAATACAATGGGTGAGATATCATCGCGGAATGTGCCATTGCCAAATAGTTCAGAATGAGTACGAGAGAGCCATTCCATCTGAGCTTCAGTGACCACGCGCTCCTGATCAACCTTTCCAGTAATATGCAAAGGCGTATGTCGCAAGTTGGCGGTGCGGACCTTCTCTCTATTATATGGAAACGGATGTGGATGTGTGCCTGTCTCTTCTACCAACGTATCCCAATGCGCCTGCATAGAATCCCAGTATAGTCCAATAATATCCTCCCCTTTCTTGCCAAACCATATTTCAGCGGCAGGATCCTCAAAGCGGAACCGATAGTCCTGTTTCGCTGGTTCGAGATAGAAATCAGGCCATATTTTGTATCGCCACGCCTTCTGTGCTTTCCGGCAGGTTGTATAGAAGAACGGTCTTTCTTGTGGCGTATCAGCATTATGTAGCCATTCAATAAATCGATGGATTTTCTCACCAAAAAATAAAGCATGAGTCACCTGCTGATCAGAACCTTCTAGTGGCCCCAATCGTGATCTGTACCATTGCCATTCACATCGCCCCAATTCAGTTACTGTTGTGTTGCTAACAGGAATTCTGTATTTCATACCACATTCATTCCACTATATTTCTAAATACTGTTGGTGGCCACAACGGAATAATAGTCATATGATCGTAACATCAGTTTCTACGGCGGTCGTAGGTACGGCTCCGGTAACAACATGAGAAGGGAGGAATAAAAGAATTAACAAAATTCACAGACGTTGTCCTTCGTGTCCTCTGTGTCAGGATCATTGTGATGGCCTTCACATTGGTCGCAGCAGAACAGCATGCCATTCCGCTCAACACAATTTTCCTGATTTACTTCTTTATCGCACACATCGCAATAACCGTCTCCCATACTATCACATGGCATAGTGAGTTGTGCTGCTATTTATAGCTATGCCTCTCTTCAGAATCAAACATCGGTGTTAAGGAATAGAGGGAAAGGAGCCTTTCTATCGATGCGGCCATCGCCATCAGTATCGGCGTACATCTCTGCCCGCAACAAAGCATCATCATGCCATTGAACAGACTGCGCTTGATAGGTGACCATATTGCGTTCGCTATCGGTCACTAACGTTTCACTAAACCACTGCCGTTGATTGTCATCAAGCCGATCGACAGTATGCAAGTCAACTACACCAATAGCCTGCTCACCAGGCGGGAAGACTTGATTCAGCAACGGTATACCGCCAGGTATTTCTGTCCGGTATGTCTCAAACAATCGATCAGAAGGACCTAGCCGGATATCGCCAACATAGCTTGTGCTGTCAGCAAGCTGCGTTCCATCAGATACTGATTTTTCGACTTCAGCTAACATGGCTAGGAAATCGACTGGGTCTTGCCGGGGGCCAGCATTCACACCAACTTCCGCTCGCGCACCCAATTCCTGTAATACACGGGGACTCTTGCCGCTATACGGCAAGAGCCATAACTCACGTAAATCGCAAAGAGAATCCTCATATGTCTGTGCATACTGATTTTGTATCTGCTGCGTAAATTGCTGATCACAGGCGGCATTTGTGTCAGCGCTGGCAGGCAGCGTGTAGGGCGCAGGGAAAGCCAATAGAGTGGCGGTAGCTCCTGTTGTGTACAAGAATTGCCGGCGCGTCTGCTCACCCATACTCTCGTCCTCCTCAAACACTCTAACCGTAACCCAATCTTTTTGTATATTTGGCTGCTGGAGGAGAGTGTAGTAAAACACAGCAGGTTACCGTTCTTCTCCGGGAGATGGCACTTATTCCACACCTATCTCATCTCGCTGCTCACTGAGCGGGTCTAACACCTCAAATATATAGTGACACAATCCAACGTTGGCAGTGCGATGCTCCATACAAACTGTATCCGCCCTATATCGAGAATATCACTATCAGCAGACTGTTCATCTTTTTCCATAATTCTCACTCTCTGTAGCTCTTGTCGTGGGATTTGTCCTATGTAATGTCGCCATTATCTCTTCATCGGTCAATCGAGCAAGCTATTCGTACGTTTCTAAATGTCGCCGAAAGCTGTCTTCGCCTATTCGGTGATATTCCATGTTCAGCGCCAATTATTCATCTTCTGTCAACTCTGCTCCTTTCTATTCAGCATATAGAGAACACAGTTGTTGCTTGCACAGCTACTCAACTCTCTGTGTCGCGCGCTAGTTGCCAGCAGACAGATCATCTAACATCCATTACCACTACACCCGCCACACAACTCCTAAACTCTAAGCTATGCAGGATTTGAAACTTATTTAACAATCTTAGACACAGAAGGTGTATGGAGATACAGCGGACTGCCTCGATTGATGAGCTGTTTCAACACGTAAAAGACTACGAGCTTGTATTGACGGTTGATGCTGCCCTGGCCGATGCATTGAATGCGCGTTTGCCTAAAGCGCGACTACAGCCGTTTGCCATTACCCCGAAACGGTTTGTCAGTCAGCAGTATCCCGCAGAAGACTTGCTAGAAGAACGTGAGCTATTTCTGCAAATTATTCAGGAAACTGAGCTGTCGTGGAAAGAAGCCGCCACCTATCTGGCAGATATTCTTCAGTGCTGGCAGGAAACCGGCCACTTGAACGCCATTACAGAATATGAACAATACGATATACCTGCGGTTCACACTATACTGGCGGTGCTGGAACACAGTGCGACCATCTATGGCCATATGGAGCATTTTACCTGGACTACTGTTCTGAGTATCGCCGTCATCAATGAATCGCAGTTCACCGGGCTTGACCGACAGGTATTGCCTGCTGAATACGACACTATTGCTATACACACTGAAGATACAATTGCTCTGCCGCCATTCAAAGTATTCGCCTCTGCTACCGACTTGGTTGCAGCAATTGTGCAGAATATTACAGCGAACACTGCTGATGATATAGCCATCGTGGTTGACGAACAGAGTGATTATAATACGTTGATTAAGTCAGCACTGCAGTATCACGGAATACGGTTTTATTACAGCCAGGATATGACAGAACAGCATGCTGTGCGTGCCTTCCTGTCTTTGATGCGGTTGGCACTGGACCGTGACCACCTGTTGGTAGAACACATACAGCCACATGCGCAACAGCTTGGCTTAGAACTACCAGTGACAGAAGAACAGAAATACCTGAAATCTGTCGCACAGACAAATACAACAGCACAGGATTGTGTGGCATTGTTGCAACAGCTGGCAACAGGAACTGTAGTAGAATCGCTGGAATTATACAGTCGCCAGTACAATGCGGATCTGTCACTTCTAGAACAGGAATTGCAGCAGATAGGACTTGCCGACAGCACTGTCTCGCATACTGCACTAAACCAGCTCGATTACTATCTCCAGTCCTTTTCCCTCCCGGTGGAGACGGGAAACACCGGTGTCCTGATTGCGTCGCCACACACCTCTCTGTATATCGACCGTCCCATTGTCCTCTATGTAGGTATGGATGCAAGCTGGACACGAGACATACCTGAAAAACCATGGAGTGACGCACAGAAGCATATTCGAAAACAGATGCAACAATTCACCGCCCTTATCCAAAATGGTGAGCAGCAGCACTTCCTGGTACAGGACACCGCCCAGAATGAGGAGGTAACGCCGTGTTTGTATTTCAATGAAATTCTGCCAGATCCCATAGAGTCATTCACAGATCCACATATTCAATTCACAAGATATGGCTCTCAGCAGACTGCTGCAGCAGATGCATTTGCAAAACACAACTACGATGTAGCGTTTGCAGAATGGGAGGAGATCAGTCAATCTGCATTGAATACTTTTGTCCAGTGTCCCAGGCAGGTGTACTTTGATCGACTGGTGAGCAGTGCCGATACCACGCCTCTCACAAAAGGATCTGTCTTCCACGAGTTTGCGGAGCTGTACTACAACCATCCATCGTTCGTAAAGGAACAGCTGTCAGATATTGTGGATATGCTGTTTTCCCGGTTGCAACCGTTTCTTGACAGCGAGAAACAAGCAATTGAACGGACAGAATTGCATATTGGCTGCCAACAGATTATGCAGTATATTGATACCTTGCCCGCTGCTGAGCATCCCGTGCCGGCCGGATATGAACGCACACCGTCGGAGAATGGCGTGGCACAACAACTTAACAAGGAAATTACATCACAGAGGACTGAAATGTGGTTTTCCAATGCAGATTTGGGAGTTAGGGGGAAAGTTGATTTGCTGCAAGATCAGGATACGCTCATTGATTTCAAAACCGGAGCAAAACCCTCTCTTTTCTCCCTTATCCGTCATTCTCATGTGGATCTGTTTAAGGACACCCCTAACTTCCAGGCCATCCTCTACCTCTATCATCACCGAACTGTTGTGCCTGACACTCCATTACACTTCACGTTCTTCCATCTCCTGGATCAGTCGCAGCAATACTTGCAGGGAGACAGCAATGTGACTGAGGCCGCTGTCACTATCCCCTATTATCCGTGGTCATTTCATCACCATCTGCAGAGACAGGAGCTATTTGATGCCTTACGAGAGGCAACTAGCCGCCGGAAGCTGCTTGACGCGCTTGGAGCAGAAAATTTTGCCAGCATCATGGCTTCCCTGCAGATTGATAGAGAATCGTTGTATGACAAAAAACAGCTGGTAGAAGAGTATCTGGAGCCATTCCGCAACAAATGTGCCACCTATGTGAGCATTGGACGGGGCCAGGACATTACCGAGAAACAATTACACAAACAGGCCACAGCCGTTCTTAAACAACTTGTGACACATCGTCTCTCAGCCTATTTCAAGGAAGACGTGGATGCCTTTGCAGATTTTTTACAGGAACAACTCGCTCGTATGAATCAGTGTCTTTACTCGCGTTTCCCATTAGATGATGCCGATCTCACATCCCGCTATATGAACCACAAGGATCTAATACTGCCAGGTGATCATCATTGTTGAATTAAACCCAAGTCAAAGAGAGCTTGTGGAAAACACAGAAGGCATCTTTGTCGTGGATGCCGGCGCGGGGACGGGAAAAACAGCCACCATCACCCGGCGGTATAGTCACATACTGGATACCGGCATGGCGAGACCGGAAGAGATGTTGCTCATTACGTTTACCCGTAACGCAGCACAGACTATGAAAGACCGGATCCTGCAGATTTCAGACTACAGTGCTGCGGAACTGGCTGATGCTGACATCAGTACATTTCATGCATTCTGCAAGCAGCTACTGAGTAATTATGGCTTTTCAGCTCCACAGTATTTGGGCATTGCTGAACCGCTGCCGTCGAATGTGTTTTTGCTAGACAACAGAATTCGTGAAGAGGAAGAATTCAGACGGTTCTATGCCCAGTTCCAGCAA
>JAHENU010000028.1 GCA_018609855.1 Candidatus Nanohaloarchaea archaeon
ACAGTCAGTTTTGGCCTTTACAACGTCACTGGGCGTGTGTGACCGGGAAAGACTCTTCACAGCAGTGCAATTACGGTGCCGTTCGCCAATTTGACAATAATGATGATGGGAGTATTAATGACAGTGAGATGAACGAAGCAGCCCGGCAATGGGGACAGGGATCTCTCAGTATGCTCACGTTTTGGCGTGTTATACAATACAATTCAAATAATTGTGATGTGGTGACAAATGCGCCCGATGTATCAAAACAAACGCCTGCAGCGGCGAAACCACAGCAACAAATTAGTTTTAAAGCTTCGAGTAATTTGCAAGACAATGCTGAAGTGAAGCAGCAGCAGTGGCATTTCGGTGATGGAGGTACAGCGCAAAAGGCCACCGCCCAGCACGCCTACACACAACCTGGGACGTATACGCCAACATTCGTAGCTGAAAGCCAATATGGTGCTGCCGCTTTGACCGTTACGAAAGTGAAAGTCACTAGCTCCGGCAATCAACAAGCGGCAACACAGGATATGCGGCAAATCAGTGCATTGAACAAAGGATGGGATATGCTCTACTGGAATATTGATGCAAACATTTCCCATGATCAGTTTAGCGCTGCGTGTGACAACGCTGTGATTATGCGCCTGGAGAATGGACAATTAGACCAAGTCACGAAAGAAATGGCCGGTGGCAGCGCGTATCTTGTCCGGAGTGGTAACGACTGTCAGGTACAGAGTGATGTGCAAAGCGTGCAAGCTGACAATTCGTTAAACAAAGGCTGGAATCTGGTAGGTGTGGATCAGTCCCTCTCGTATAGCAGCGTGCAACAAGCATGCACCGATCCCATCGCCTTTACCATCACAGATGGACAGTTACAGCAGGTACAATCGACATTGTCGCCAGATCAGGCGTATTTGATGCGTGTTGAGGCAGCCTGTCAGTTACCTGCCAATTAGTTCTCATTGTGACGTAATTGCTGCATGCGATAGAAGATTATTGCGAGGAGGATGGCGCTAATAAGCACAATGCTGCCAATAATCCATAGTGTGTTCAGGCCACCACGATCTTGTGGGGAATCGGGCTGATTTGTGGCTGGTATAGAGTAGGTATATGTGGCAGTATCGGACACGCGTATACTATCAGTTGTTTTTACCTCTACCTGTGCATCTGCTGATCCACTCCCGGAGAGCCGGGTCGTAAAGGTCGGCTGGGAATCCCATTGTCGTTCATAGGTGCCATCTTCGTCAATATCAAATCGAAATGAGAGATTTGTATGGCCTCGTGCCTCGTGACGGGCAATGAATTGATACTGATTCGCGCCAAGCGGGGTAACAGACAGATTCACGACTGGTTGCGTGTCTTGTGGTAAAACAGAAATCGTCTTGTATGTCTGGGCGGTGCGATCGCCATACCGTAAGGCCAGCGCTACTGTATAGTTGCCGGGGCCAAAATACCGATGAGTGTATGTTGGTGTTTGCTGCCAGTCTGTTTCAAAAATACTATCGTTATTCACATCCCAACGAAATTCGGTATGCGTCGGCTCTGAACGAGCTGCGCTAAACTGAATACGAGATCCTGCTCGAACAGGCTTTTGTTCTATCCGTACTACAGGGCGGAGAGTTCTTTGTGTTGTCTCTATCACTGCAATTCCTTCTCCTGTTCCGACAATAATTTCATTTGTGCCATCTCCAGTGATGTCAACAGCTTGCATTTGATGAAGAGGGCTAGTAAAGGTAAGGTCCCATAGCGTTGTATTTGCAGTAAATGCAACAACAGTGCTATCGTCACTTAATACATAGCCAGTATTTGTGTCGCTAATGCGGCCAGGCAGAATATTGTTTGGATAGGCGAGTGTTGTATTGCGAATATTGAGCACTTTGCCGGCTGTATCAAGACGAATTATACGGTCCTGTGTCGCGACGAGTATGGCATCATTCTGTACCGTGGCAACAGGACGTTGTCGTTCTACGTTGTTTGCTTGATAGGACCACAGTTTGCTGCCATCGGTATCAAACGCTTGTATCTTCTGTGGACCAAATGCTACTATTTCTTGTTTTGCATCAGAATCTAATTGTAGCAACAATGGCGGTTGAGCTATTGATATGTTAAAGTTCCAATGCATATTACCTTGTGCCGTCAATGCAAACAGTTGCGACACACCGCCAAGCAATTCAGGCGTGTTGTCGCCATTCATATCCAATAGTCGAAGAAAGCGTGACTCATGTTGTGACCGTTCCCATATTGTAGTGCCATTCACTGCAGAGACGTGTGGGAAGTTAAGACTGAGTGCCACCCGCTGGCCCTGGGACGTATTAAACAAAAGCGGTGGAGTGTAAATAGTGCGATTGGGGTGGCGAACCTTATATTGTATCCCATCTTCCGTCACTACATAGCCACGTGATGGTGTGGCGAAACTCAATGCTTCGGTTTCGTTCACGTAGGTGCGTTTTATGGGGATGGTGATGGTATTGCCAACTGGTATGCGTCTGTGTTCAGTACCGTCTTTGTTCAAAAAGACAAAGGTGTTTTCTGACGCATAGGCTATCTTATTGTTGTATAGCGCCGGTCCCGCTGAGACAGTATCGCGACTGAGCCAAGTTATATTGGGCTCTTGTGGTATCTGTAATTCGGCTGCGCTGGCACCGGGAACTACTCCTATCAGCACCATAATAGCTGCACAGAAGGTTCCAACTGGAATCGGGAGCTGCCGCATACTAATTTTTTTTGTGTTTCCGAACATAAATAACTAACAGAGTAACTGGGCGGAGCTGCCGTTTTTGACAATTACCTTTTTTTATCAGAGATGCCATTACACACTATGAACTTGTATCGCCAGCGGCGGCACGGCCAGGTAAGCACTTATCTGAAACCTCTCGTTCTTGTCATCTTATCAGTATTGTTTGTCATTATGCTCATTGTCAATGTTAATTTTCTGACCGGGGCGGAGGAGCAAAGACAGCAGTTTGAATTGCGGGCACAAATGCAAAAGGTACGGGATTCTATTGAATCGTGTTTACTTGTCTCTGACAATACTTCAACGTCTGAAATTTTAATCAATAAAAGCCAACTCGCTGCGGTAGCCGCCAACAACAAGTTCCGGGAGCCTGCGTGCATGGAAGACAATGTCTATGGATGGAATGCTACGATCACCCAGGAATTTTTGACCGGGACTAGATCGGTAAAAGAAGAAGGAAAAGCTAGTATTATGCTCATTATTGATGGATCTGGCTCCATGCAACAGCCAAATCCGAATACTGGAAAGTCGAAGATCAAGGAAGTGCAGGACGCAGCGCAGAGTTTTGTTGATGAGACGACAGATAATGACCTCGTCGGTGCTTTGCAGTTTAGCAATGCAGAGCAAATGATCGAGCCATTGACAGAAGACAAAACGGCGGTAAAAAATGCTGTCAGCTCATTTTCTCCTATTGGAGGAGGGACTTCGATTCAAGACGGGATTGCTCGAGCTAATCAAGAATTAGAAAATAATGGTGACGGCAATCTCTATGCCATTTTACTCTCAGACGGGTGCCCCTCTAAGAAACCGGCAGGTCAGAATTTTCAGGATGAGGTGGAGCGGGCGAAGGAGCTGAATATTCGTATCTTTACCATCGGCTTTGCCTTAGGCACTGGCGGGCCGCAGGTTGGCTGCACTGAACAAATGGCGAAGAATAATATGGAAACGATAGCGAAAGAGACAGGAGGACAGAGTTTTTTTGCTAAAGGACAAGGAGAGTTGGAAGAAATCTACAAATTCATCTCCTCTCAGGTGGAAAGTGAGCAAGGAGAGTTTGGCCTGACTGGCACTACGTGCACATTAGTGCCGAAAAAAGGCATTAAGGGTAGTCTGAACATTGCCTTTGTTGTTGATTCTTCTCGCAGCATGCGAGGGAACGGCCCGTGTAATGTTATCGATAATGTGGTTGGTGATTTGAAAGATGCTGGCTTCGGGGTCGATCACACTGTGTACCAACTCCCAGAAGGCCCCACCTTACAACCATGGATCGATCAGCATGACGATCTTGATTTCGGTGGAAGAGGTATCAGAGAAACGCATTGGGCGTATAGATATGCAGGTGTGCAATGTGCTAGCAAAACCACTGAATGGGGAGATCAGTTTGTAATGAATCCGTTCAAGGACGGACAGGCAGAAGGATGGGGGCCCGGCGTGATCGATGTGCTTGACCGCCACCGATGGACACCGTTCTCCCACTCCCTTGTCGTGGTGTTAGGTGATCAGGACCCAACCGGGGGCTGCAGCGGTAAATTCTACCACCAGTGGAAA
>JAHENU010000029.1 GCA_018609855.1 Candidatus Nanohaloarchaea archaeon
CTACAGTACGTCATGTTGCTAGCTCGATCAATCCGCCCGCAGAACGACAATGGACGATGATAGACTTGACAGGATAATAGGGTTGGCACAATCGACAACGGACTCGGCAGAAGTACACATTGATGTGCCATCTACACTCGCCTATTTAATAGAAAATCACTTACCCAATAGGCTCCCAAGGAAGCGGCCAGTGACCCTGAGAGCATCAACACTATTAATTGCCAGTTGTGAGGAGGCTCGAGGAGATCGGCAATCGCCATCTCAGCAGGAATCGCCGCCAATAAGATTAGTAATCCTTGTGAAATCCGGACTAGAATGCGGCGCCTTTTCATCATGCGCTCTTGCTCGACAATGTAATTAGCTCTTCGTTCTTCCTCCATGAATTTCCTTAGCGTTGGGCCCATAGACGGGGAGACGCCTTCCGGATACAATTGATCCTGAGCCTTTGCAGATTCCAATACGTGGCTCTCTCTAGGATGTGGGGGCAAGACAGGATATATTGCAACTCCCCCATCATAAACGCCTTGATAGGGTTCTGGTTTACCTTCAGCTACCTCTATCTGCAATTGAGCAATATAAGTATATGGGTAAATCACAAGCGCCTTCGATGTATTATTCGTGATTTGCAATGGGTAGGACCATGCTATACCAGCGGGTAGGTTCGGTTGACTAGCTGTCACTGATAGGCCGAAACGTGCAAACGTGGTACGCCCGATCACCCGCCCTAAATACTGATTTGTTCTCAATAATAATTGCTCCAATGTCCTACAAAAAATCGTCTCATGAGGCTCAAGTCGAAAACCCTGTGTCGAAAGGCTAATTGCATCGACATATGGAGTCATACCACGCTCATTCAGCGTGTCGATGGTGATGATATCACTGCTATAGCGCAAGGCACTGGGACTTAATCTAAGATCAATTGAATTCACAGAGATCTGCTTCTCAGGATCAAAAGGCACTTGCGGATCATCCGATTCAACTAGCAGAATACCTCGGTCATAAATAGACAGCAGCTTCTCTCTCGTCAAGACGCCCATATCGACTCACCATGTTCCATCTCTGTACAAGGCGATGGGAATAACATGCTCATCCTAACGCAGACCATGCTCATTTTACTGTGGACAATCTGAGCAATGTTTATCAACAAGCAAACCTCAGACCTCTTCGGTTAGCGTATCGCGTGCCTGAATCATCACAACAGGGTGTACCATGATAATGTCATCTCCTTTCTCCCGCATATTATAGCGCATCTTGAATTCCTCCGGAGCGCTTCTCAGAAGTTGCATGATTCGATGCTTATACTTTACCCCACGTATACCATTAATACCTCTAAGCCAGTTCTTCACGGATCTATCAACACAGTAGATTCGCGATCGCTCATAATGGAGCCCCGCTTTGATGAGTAGTTGTGCAAAGAAAGCTTCGTAATTTCCAGAATGAAGTGTAGCAAAACTATTTCGTCTAGCAGGATCTTTCAGCTCGAGTATGCTTCGCCATAAGGCTACATCATTCTCATTAAGTGCTATCCCCTCAACAATTACAATTTTCCCAGTAGATTTTTTCAGCACTCGCCTCATTTCCATCAACGCTTTTTTGATACCTATAAAATGGTGCAAACCATTCCTGCAAACAATAATATCGAAGTAATTCTTCGGGAACTCTAGATTGTGAACATCCTGAACCGTGATCGACGCCATATTATCTCGGCAGGCCTCATCAGAATTCAAGACATTCTTCTGAGTTTTAGCAACCATCTTTCCCGAAATATCAATGCCGTGAGCTTCCTGCACATAGCAACTAAAGTATGAAAGCAATGCACCTGTTCCAGTTGCAACATCAAGTAGCCGATCAGAATCTTCAGGATCCACGAAATTCTTGATTACATTCAATAACTCCTTGTCCCTCAACCATTCTACCTCATCGAGTACCTCAGAACGTTGATCAAAGATCTTCTTTACACGATTGTATGGGATCGAATTCACGATATCGAATATTATATCTTTTAGCCGTAGTAAATACGTGTCTACACGCAGGTGCATCTTTAATCTCACTGATTACGATCCATGTCTACACTGAGCTTCCACTGATATCGACCACTGGCCGCCATGACAGGGCCATCCAAATCCAGATTCTCAGAACCACATCAGAAAGATATTCGCGCCAGGATTTACTATGGGATCATTCGCGAGCCTGCTCCTGCCACTCCTCTATAGCATCTTCGAAATCCTTGACAGTCTCGATATTAAGAGCTTCTTGCACAAGCTGGATCCCCACTTCTGCAATTCTTCGCATTACGAAATTCTGAATTTCCTGGCCCGGCTTCTCATCGTCTGACAAACATATCAGGTAAGCATAATAATGCGCGTCCCAGAAATGGGCATAAGCAATGGCGCGCAGTAATGGTGAAGCTTTGTCTATGGATGGATGCTCAATGCTTCCATCAGCTTCTTCTACCAAAATGCCTGGATCATTGGTATCAAAAATTGTGAAATCAAAAGGGACAAGTAGTAAGCTAAAATTGCTATATGAGTCAATTTCTAATAACTCTGTGTTCAACCGCTCTTGAATCTCCTTGATCAAAACGTTGCCTTCTGGAACCATATCTACCATAACATTGCCGACAGCTGGTTGATATGAAGCTCCAACATACTCTTTTTCTGCTTGATACGGTCCAGAAGATCCCTCCAGCCTCCTAGCGGACTCTCTAAGAGCTGGATATACATAGTCGCGACCAAATCGGACAAAATCGGTATCGTGTTTCCATAGGGAGGTACCTACATTCCTACGGAACAGAACATATTCCAGCAATCGAACAGTGAACCGAATTTTGGAATCTGAGTCTTCATCCACTTCTGGATGCAATAATCTGTATATCTCTCTGAATATGGTGAACATCCAATAATCATCGACAATATAGCCAGTATCCAAAAAATAGTCCCTTGAATCTGGGAACAACGGTGTATCTTCAGGAGAGAGCCTCAATACTGCTAGGTTTCGTTCCAGATACTCCTCAACCTCCTCCGGCCACGCAATCTCATTTGACAGCAGCACTGAGAGCAGTGCTCCAACAGCAGCTGATGAGAATCTTACGTGGTGGTGATTGTAAACCCATTTGTATAAATTGTAACGTTCTGACAAAAATCTTTCGAGAACACTTAGCGAATTTTCCGTAGGCAGAATCCAGAACCCAGCTCCATGGTTATATACTATCATATTATCTATGATTCGTTGAATATCATATCGTCCAAACTCATTGCCCACTTGTGATCCATCCCTCAAAATATAATCACCACGATCTGCATCAACATCAGAATCGACAATCTTCCTCAGTGTGAAAAAGACTGATTCTGGCTGATTTTCGCTTGCATCAAGGATCGCAAGGACTAGTGGCTCATACTCACCTAATGCTCGTCGAATGTCTGGTTGTCTTTCAATTAAGTATTTCGTCAAGTATTCGTGATAAGCGCCAAATTCACGATATGTTTCCTCCTCACTATCGCTAAGTAATTCAGTTGCATGCTCTTCGAGACCCGCTTCACCTGCATGTGAAAACATAACATGCCCAATATCATGCAGAAGGGAGAATAACCGTAAAGTCCGCCTTACCTGTTCCTTGATCTCCTCTCGTTGCTCACGATCATTAGGGTTATATGAATGTCCATCTATGGCCGAGAACTGGTTCCCACATTCTCGTATGAACTCATCACACATTTTTCTGAACTGGCTATATTGACCTTCGCCATCTTCCCGCTGATCACAAGCTTGCGGGGCTTTTGCGGTTGGGCCTGGATCGCGTAAAAAAACTGACAAGAGGATCTGGTCAGCAAGATGCATTACACCAAGGCTATGCTCAAATCTGGAAACGGTTAAGGCAGGATATGTATAAGCGGCAAGAGCGTGTTGATTGATACGTCGTAATCGCTGAAAAAAGGCGGTCTGAATTATATCTCTTTCTTCTGGGTAGAGTACATGTACGTAATCATGTATTAGGTCGCGAATTACTATTGAATTGAAAGATTCATCCTCTGGCCAAGCAGCCATAGCAATGGGTTTAGCGAACAGCTATCCGGTACGCATACAACTCTATTGCCCAATTACTTCAGTAAGATGCTACTTCCGCTATAGTAGGGAAGCTAAACTCGATTTTCTTTTAGGCGCTCCTCACCGCGTTTTGAAATACGGAATTTGTCATCATATCCAATGTCTCCGGGTATATGTTCGATTAACCCACTCATTGTCAGTTTGCGTAAATTTGACCGTAGGTGGCCATTGAGCCCCATTCTGTATACTATTGCGGGGTCATGACCGGCTCTAACGTGGTCGCGCATCTTGTCCTGCAATTCGCTGATTGTCATGGCCTTTTCGTGTACGCGAAGTATAGAGATCGTGAACCACTTACTACGCTCCACTGCCTTCCACTCTGCAGTTACTCCTGTACCGGGTGTCTTTTCGACGTCATTGTACCGGTGAGCCATGGTCAGCATTACCTCCCAGTATTAAATGTTGGATTAAGGTGTTAGCCGAGTTTACGGTTTCCCCATCGGTAGAAGCCAGGATCACCTCCTTAGTTTTGATCTTAGAGGGCCACGGCTAACCCTCTCGTCCTGACAATAACTAATCCATAAGCCATCAGTTATGCAACCTAGCAGTATGAAGACATCGATCGGTGTCTTGGAGGTCACGGATGTCCTCAGCTTGGCAAACGCATCGATGCTAGGCCTCGAGTTGAGCATCTACTAGGACAGACGTCCTGTGCCTACACGTGTGCTCGTTGGTTGCTTGACCTATTCCTTCTGATATGAGTCGAGCTTACGATTGTCGGCAAGGCAAAGACGTGACGAGCTTGTTCGTCACGGACTTTGTCGGTGAGCTGGGCGTAGATCATGGTATTCTGGATGCTCTTGTGGCCGAGCCAGTCGTTAACGAACATCACGTCGGCATCGACGTCCAGCATGTGGATAGCGATTGAGTCTTTCGCTTGAAAAGTCAGCGCCTAGTTCTTGCACCCATTCTTGCCACATGTGATTTTCGTGGACGTATTTACCCAATGGCTAGGATTCTCTCTAGTGTCGAATCCACACCCGGTCATCCCGCCCTTAGTTCCTTTGTGAACTTCTCCTGTTGATTTATGCTTGACTGGCATGCCTAATCCCTCCTGAGGTAGCAAAGGTCAGCGCGTCGACTACAAACACATTTGGGTCTTCACGGTTCGCAGTGGGTGACGGGTTGAGGCAGTATGGTCCCTCTGAGTTTGAGAAGGAGGGATCATGGACGATCGAGCGCTCTACGAGACGGTGTTGGGCCTGTCTGAGCCGTGGTACGTGGTGGACGTGGAGC
>JAHENU010000030.1 GCA_018609855.1 Candidatus Nanohaloarchaea archaeon
ATTAGATACTATACACAACGCTGTAAAAATAGACGCAGTCTACTGCAATCGTGATTATACTCCGTACAGCCGTGCACGTGACGCGGCTATAGAACATTGGTGTGATCAGAATACTATTGGATTTCATTGCTATGATGACGCGATGTTGCACCCCCCTGCGCAGGTATTGACTCAAGAAGGGACACCGTATAAAGTGTTCACTCCTTACTATAAGAAAGCACAGCAGTTTGCTGTCCGCGCACCCGCTTATAGAGAGACTTGGCATTTTTGGCACGATGATATGCCAACGGCAATTACCTCTGAAGTTATAGCTGATGCGGTTCGTCGCGCATCTCACTTATCTGTATGGGGCGGTCGACAGGAAGGATTGCAGTTATTACAGCGCCTTGGCCAGCTTGATTATCAAGCAGAGCGTGACTATCCGGCATTACAAGCGACAAGTGGTTTATCTGCGCACAATAAATTCGGTACTGTGTCAATTCGTGAAGTTTGGCAGGCAGCACAGGAACGTATGCCTCCGGAGGAAGCGGAATCATTTATCCGTCAATTACATTTCCGCGATTTCTACACACAATTAGCTTTTTACTATCCCTCTGTTTTTGGACAAGAGTTTCAGCAGCAGTTTCGGAATATAGATTGGAGCTACGACACGGAGTTATTTGCTGCCTGGAAGCAAGGAAAGACTGGTTTTCCTATTGTCGATGCCGCAATGCGACAGTTGAATTCTGTAGGATATATGCATAACCGCTGTCGGATGATTGTCTCCTCATTCTTGACAAAAGATTTGCACATTGATTGGCGCTGGGGCGAGCAATATTTTGCGCAACAGTTAGTAGATTATGATCCAGCTGTGAATAACGGTTCCTGGCAGTGGGCAGCTTCTACAGGATCCGATGCGCAGCCATACTTCCGTATTTTTAACCCATGGCGTCAACAAAGACAATATGATCCTAATGCAGCGTACATTAAACAGTGGGTGACAGATTTACAAGAGGCGTCAGCGGATAGCATACACTCCCTTGATAAAGAAAGACCTTTGGATATCCCTCACGTCTATCCACGCCCCATTGTGTCGCATGCCAAAGAACGAGAGCGGGCGTTGGCACGGTATAGAAGCTGTCTCCCTTCAGACAGTTAAACTATAAACACGATCTTTATTGCATACACATTTATAAAAGTTGTGAGCCAAAATCTCGGTATCCCACTGAATTGATTCTCATACGGTGACCCACATGACAGATCAAGAGACGGAAAAAACGATAGTAATTCCTGGAGATGCATTAGAAGAAGAAGGACAGCTCCGTGGTGGTATTAATACCTACACAGAAAATGGTTCTGTATATGCAAAAGTTGTGGGTGTTCGTGATGTGAAACGACAGCAAGTACGGGTCATTCCATTTAAAGGTCGCTATGTACCCAAAGAGAATGATTTAGTTATTGGCAGTATTGCAAAGGTGTCTGGTACCAGTTGGATTGTAGAGCTGAATTCCCCGTACAACGGACTTATGACTCTCTCAGAATCTACAGAGGAGTTTATTGACCTTGATGAGCATCATTTGTCAGAATTTTATGATGTAGGTGAAGTTGTCTTAGTAAAAATCAAGCGTGTCACACCAAAAAAGCATGTGCAGCTGACGATGAAAGACAATATGGCACGGAAGATTACAGGGGGAAGAATTATAGAAGTCTCGCCAACCAAAGTGCCTCGATTAATCGGCAAAGACGGTACAATGGTGACAACTGTTAAAGATTACACTCGATGCACCATTATTGTTGGTCAGAACGGCCGTGTTTGGATTAAAGGCACGTATGAAGATTTGGCAGAGCGAGCCATACGTAAGATTGAGGAAGAAGCTCATACTGATGGCTTGACCGATATTATGTCTCAATGGCTTGAACAGGAGCTGGGAACAACCGAGACAATAGGTGATGACTAATGGTTCAGGACGCTGATATTACATTAATTGATGATAATGGCATTCGGTTTGATGGCCGACAAACGGATGAAATGCGACCTGTTTCTATGGAAGTCGGTGTGTTGCATAATGCTGATGGTTCAGCTATGGTGGAAATAGGGAAGACACGCATTTTGGCTGCAGTATATGGCCCAAAAGAGTTACATCCGCAACATTTACAGGATCAGACAACTGGTATTCTCCAAGTGCGCTACAATATGGCGCCTTTCTCTACAGAAGATAGGCAGAAACCTGGTCCAAATCGTCGTGCCTCTGAGATCAGCCTCGTGGCAAGAAAGGCTTTAGAGCCGGTAGTCTTTTTAGAAGAATATCCGATGACTACAGTAAAAGTGTATATAGAAGTAATAGAAGCTGATGCCTCTACTCGAGCGACAGGAATCACAGCAGCTTCATTAGCCCTAGCAGATGCAGGTATTCCCATGAAAGGCCTTATCACTGCTTGCGCTGCAGGCAAGGTAGGGGATAGTATTGTCCTCGATGTTGCTAGTAAGGAAGATTCGTATGGAGAGGCTGATGTGCCGTTGGCTATGATTGGTGGTACTGATGACATAACCTTATTACAAATCGATAGCTCTGGCTTGACCCATGAGGAATTGGATGAAGCGTTGCGCATGGGCAAAAAGGGCTGTGAATATTTATTTGAAAAGCAAAAGGAGGCTCTATATCGCCAGTATTCGCAGGTGATCACATGACAAAAGAGGAAGAGATTTTACAGGTCAATCAGGAGTATATTAGAAGACGAATGCAACAAGGTGAGAGAAAAGATGGTAGGGCGTTTGATGAGCTTCGTGAGATAACAATCACACCTAACTATATTCACGAGAAAGCTGAAGGTTCATGCTGTGTCCAATTAGGAAATACAAAAGTTATAGCGGGAGTTAAAGTTAATGTAGGAACGCCTTTCCCTGATGTACCTGATGAAGGAGTTTTAATGGTTTCAGCAGAACATGCACCATTAGCCGCATCGCATTTTGAAGCAGGACCGCCGGGAGAGAACTCGATTGAACTAGCTCGTGTTGTGGATCGTGCCATCCGCGAATCTGGTATGATTGATACTGGCACGTTATGCATTGCTGCCGGTGAGGCTGTATATATGGTTGGCATTGATATCCATGTATTGGATTATGATGGCAATTTAATTGATGCTGCTGCCATTGCATCCTTGGTGGCTTTATTACAAACGAATTTGCCTCCGTATGATCCAGAAACAGGGGCTTTAGATCGGGATAGTGATGGAGATGCATTACCTGTTCAAGATAAGGCGTTAAGTATTACCGGCTATGTGATTGATGACGGAGTCATTTTTGATCCAGACTATGCAGAGGAAAGCATAGCTGATGCTCGGCTTACTGTTGGATTTAAAGAAGACGGTACAATTTGTTCAGTGCAAAAAGGTGGTTGGAAACCGCTCACCAGAGAACAGATTACTGACATAGCACAGCAATGTGCGCAACTTAATCAGACAGTAAGGGAAAAGATTAAAAACGTGATGGCCGAGTAACGGTGTTATTGGGTGTATAGAATGGGAACTGGATCGCGCTATGGCCGAAAAATCCGAAACGAAACTCAACGGCTGTCGACACAATATAAAAATTTTCATAAATGCCCATATTGCAATGCTGTTGGCATGAAACGAGTTTTTCAGGGCGTCTGGCGCTGTAAATATTGCGGTGTTGAAACCTCCGGAGCTTCATACGCTCCGCCAACTATTCGACGCTTACGGAAATTACAACAGCAAGCAGGTGATACACATGACTGAAGAAACGGAACAAGAAGCAGCGTATGTGTGTGTCAGGTGTCGTCGTGATGTCTCTTTAAATCCGATCAAAGATAGAATCGTCTGCCCGAAATGTTCTGAGCGCGTTATTTTAAAGAAACGGCCGAAGACACCTAAGCGTGTGGTTGCACGATGAGAATAACGATCACTTGTGAAAACGATCATAATTTTATAGAAGCTTTGCGACCGAGTATTGACGCCATTATTACTCCAAATGACAATGAATGTGACATATTTTTTGAAGATGCACAAGCTTCCCGTTTACAAGGGAAAATCAATACATTTTTTAGATTAGCGAAAGTAAATACTCAAATGAGAGAACTGGTTAAGGAGGTGTCCAAATGACCGATCAACAATCTATGCAAGGAGCGCAATTCCAACTGCAGAATTTGATGATGCAAAAGGAGAATATGAAATCACAATTGGAAGAAACAAAAAAAGCTTTGAATGAAATACAGGAAGATGATGAGATTTACAAAGCTACAGGTATGCTCATTGTCAAGAAAGATTATGAGACAGTGAAGCAAGAGCTTGAGGAAAAGCAACAGGATGAAG
>JAHENU010000031.1 GCA_018609855.1 Candidatus Nanohaloarchaea archaeon
CCGGATTGCTGTTTCGGGTCGGTCTTGCCTTGGTGGCGGTGGTTGCCATTGCGGGTGTTTGGCGATGGCCGGGCGAACACAGTTACAAACTCCTGCGCGAAAAAATCAGCTCCAGTCTTGCGAGCGATGATTATTCCGCAACACCGGATGCTATACGTTCGTTGACAGTGCGCACCGCCCGGAAATTGCCGGGGGCACCCGAGCCGTGGTCCCAATACGGCAGATATGCCGAAAATCTCGGCCGATGGAAAGAGGCCTCTGATGGTTTCTGGCGGGCGACGTTGCGGGCACCGTCGCGAGCCGGCTATCATTATCATCTGGCATTGAATCTCTGGCGCATGAATGAACGCCGGAGAGCCCGGCGCGCCCTTTCTCAAGCGCTGAAATGGTACCCGGGCTCTGAAGAATACCGCGAGGCGGCGCGGAGGATGGAACTGAACCACACACCGAATTCCGGGCCATAAGAGAAAAAGTTTCGTCAGTAAAAGTGTACAACAACACAAATCCGAGGTTCAACCCCTTTTCGCATAAACTCGAACCTGATATCGACTTGTCGGCGTTCATGCTTCAGCATGTCCGCCAAGGCTCAGTTTATGTTGCGCGCAACATAAACTGAGTTATGTGGTGCCCGGCGTTATGTTGCGAAAAACAGTTCATTAGGCCGCATCGCCTCAAAACCTGGAATAAAGCAGGGCGTTCACGCAACATAATGTCCGTGCTCTCTATGCGCACGGCGTGAATCTGCATGATCGGCGAAGCCGATCTTTCGGAGTGCGCTACGGTTTCTGTAGCGCTTTGGATCGGCGGACTGGAAAGTCCGCCCTCCTATAGGCTGCACGCAGTTACAAAGCGGCGCATATACGCGCAGCATTCCCAAAGTGCCTTCGGCTCAATCGTATTGAAAACAGGCCATATTTGTCAGAAGATCTCGATTACTACTGCGTATTATGTTGCGAAAAAACAGGTAATTCAGGTTAAATCTGCCTTGGTGCGGGCTTATAGAAAGCGATTACGCAACATAACATGAGGTCAGGATGATGTACGACGGGAAGTTGTAGATAATATGCAGATCCTGGGTAGGAACGGCGGCTATATATTGGCGCCCTGTCACAATATCCAGGCTGTCGGTCCGGCAGAAAACGTCGTAGCCATGCACGAAACCGGCTACCAGCATGGCTTGATGTCAAAAAAAGGAAAAAGGGCACGGCAAGCTATGATTCAAAACAACGACAACTCAGTATGTCGACGGGATAAAAAGCAGAAACCGGCTACGGTTGTTATCGCTTGCGGAAACCTTAAAGCCGAAATTGACAGCCTATTGCACGACAATGACGCGATAGAAGTGCGTTATATGGATCATGACCTACACCGAAGACCTGAACGGATGCCTCCGGTGATTCAAACAGAAATCGATGCTGTTGAAGCGTACGCATCAGATATTGTTTTAGGGTATGGGCTCTGCTCTTATGGAACTGCAGGGCTTATAGCTCCCGAACAAGGCTTGTGGATACCGCGTGTGCATGACTGCATGGCGTTATTCTTAGGGTCCAGAGCTGCGTACGACCGCGAATTCCAAAGCGATCCCGGTTCGTATTACTTGACCGAAGCATGGATAAACAACAACCGCGACCCGCTGGGGACTGTCGAAAATGATTACGCACCTCGTCTCGGGTATGAGACAGCTCTGTGGGCGATGGAACAGGAATTGAAACACTACACCAGGATTGCGCTGATCAATACGCAGTCGCACAGTAAAACCATGGGGAGAATTATTCGGGAGCGTGCGCAGGAGAACGCCAGGCGTCTGAACAAGGAATATACGGAAATAACAAGTGATATGAGCTTTTTCAAACGCCTTCTGTTCGGACCTTATTCAGGCCCCGATTTCGTGTACGTAGACCCCGGCAAAGAGGTCGAGCGCGCCACGTTTGAGTGTGCACATCATTGCGCAGCAGCTTGATCAGAAAGTGTCTCGGGGAAAAACTGAATTTTAATTAGTGTATCTTAACATTATAGGCAGATCTTACGATTCGGACCGTTCCGTTCCGAAACATAGACATAAGACTGCATTTTACGAGGGGGACTGAGTTTGTAATTGATCGGCGAAAGCTGACTGGCGATTTTACTCAAAGCAAAAACAACCATGAGGAGGAACACAATGGAAAAAGCGACGACATACTTTAAAAGAATTGATCATGTAGAAATCATTCCATCGGATTTTGAGGCATCTATGAAGTTCTACTGCGATATTCTGGGCTTTGAAGCAGGTCCACGTTATCCTGTAAATATGCCTCCGTTGCGTGAAATCGTTTATCTCACACTCGGGGATACAATGCTTGAGTTGCTCGCAGTGGAAAATCCCGCAGACGCGTCAACTGAGGCATGGCAAACCGGTTATCGAATGATGGCGATTGAGGTGGAAGATATGGACAGCGCATTGTCCTATCTCGCTGAACACGGTATCAAACCTGCATGGGGCCCCATGGATTTAGGCGGGACGAAACGCGCGGAAATTGTCGACCCCGATGGGTTAGGCATCGAGCTGCGTGAGTGGTAGCACGCGCGATCAAATACGGATTTCACCTTAGAAAAACAGCACTTTGTCATAGGAGTCGCCATGATTACGTTAAAACGTGTTTATGATCCGCTTTCACCTGAAGACGGCGCGCGCGTCCTGGTAGACAGAATATGGCCGCGCGGCAAAAAACGTGAAGACTTGCAACTGTACGAGTGGATGAAAGAATTGGCGCCAAGCGTTGAACTGCGCAAATGGTTCGGGCATCGCGAAGAACGTTGGGAGGAATTTGTTCAACGTTATAAACAGGAATTGGACGCTCCCGATAAGCGCGCACGTTTACGCGAGCTGCGACAAATTGCAGGAGAAAAAGGGGTTACCCTGTTATATTCAGCAAAAGACCGTGAACACAACCAAGCAATTGTAATAAAAGACATGTTAATGAAAGGAGTCAATACCAATGGCTGATAAAAACACTGAAACGCCGGATCGGGAAGAACTGAAACAACTGTTACGCAATCTTCGCGAGAATCCCCAGGATAAGGGGACGAAACAGAAGCTCAGGTCTATCTTCCAGAACACAGATGCGTCCCTGTTGGCAACGGTGGAGGAAGAATTGATCGCCGAAGGCGTGTCACGCGAGGAAATACGGTCTGGACTGTGCGATATTCACCTCGAAGCGATAGGTGATAACCTGGAGGCACAAAAACAGGAACCGGACCCCGGCCACCCTATCCATACATTCATGGAAGAGCATAAACTGATTCGTCAGAGTCTGGAAGATTTATTGTCTGTGACAAGGAAATTGGGTACTCTTAGTTCCGTGGCGGAGATGGGGGACGATTTTCAGACATTACAGAATGCGACTCATCATCTTGTGGAGGCCGAAAGTCATTACCAACGAGAGGAAGAGGCTCTTTTCCCGGCCTTGGAAATGCACGCCATCTTTGAACCGCCGCAAATTATGCGGGAAGAACACGTGGACTTACGCGAACGTAAAAAACGCCTGAATGAACTGGTCCACGGCGCTGAACAAGAAGACTTTTCCCACTTTCAGAAAGAGATGGAGGAAATCGGTGAATACCTGGGCCGCGTACTCTACGACCATACGTTCAAGGAGGATAACATCCTGTATCAGATTGCCCTGCAGGTAATCACCGAAGACGAATGGACGGATATAAAACGTAAAGCCGATGAAATCGGTTATTGCTGTTTTGCACCGAACACCGAGTAACACCTTTTCACAAATTCCGATACGTCACGCTCACATAATTTCGCCGAGACATGATGTTTTTTGCTAATACTTTTCCCCAATAAATTACGAAATGTCAGAATAGAAACAAAGAAAAGCAGAGAGCAATCTGTACCCCATCAAAAGCAGGTGCATGTTAACCGTCGCTTTATACCAATCCAGGAAATGATATTCACTCAATCCAAGACACCATTTCAGCCGATCCCGATTTATAATTGTATAACACTGACGATTGCCGAGAATTTCGTTATACGTATAGTGGACCCCGATTTTCGGACCAGGTGCTAAGGTGTGATCTTCAAGTGCAACAACAAAGCATGAAAGGTCGCACCAATGACGAAAAAACGTAGACGATTCTCAAACAATTTCAAAGCAAAAGTGGCGCTTGAGACTCTGCGAGAGCGCAAGACTGTAGCACAGTTGGCCTCTGAATACGATGTCCATCCGAACCAGATTGCAGTCGTTCGTTTGCATCCTGTTACACCTTTTTATTTATTCTCTTCACTATATGGGAACTTACACGCGATTTTTTACTGTTTGGGATTGCAAAGTAAGATATCATCAATATAGTACTTGACCGAATGGTCGGTTTACTATAGAGGACGTGAAACATGAAAACAACCGCTGCACACGAAAAAGTATTGGCAGAGGCCGCACAGCTTATCCACAGGAAAGGCATTGCA
>JAHENU010000032.1 GCA_018609855.1 Candidatus Nanohaloarchaea archaeon
ACGGTAGTGCTTGGTGGTGAAGGTACTCGGAGTCAGCGGAATGTGCAATTGCTTGGCTGTGATTCGTCTGCCGCCCAGCAAGTAGCTGATCAAGTTGATGCGTTTCTTTACATCGGCTCTGGTTACTTTCATCCGGTGAAGGTGCTTGATGCTGGCAAGAAGGTGTACAAGGTTGATCCGTTAGAGCACAGTATTGAAGAAGTTGATCGAGAACGGCGAGCCAAAGAATTGCGACAGGAAATAGCGAAAGTCATGAAATATTCTGATGAGGAAAAGTGGGGACTTATTTTGTCCACTAAACCTGGCCAGCATTTTCCACAAATGGCTCAAGCTGTGAAGCAGAGATTGGAAGCCATGGGGAAAGAAGTGTATTTCTTCATTGGTGACCGGATTTTTGAATTTGACTTAGAAGGATTTGGCATCAATATTTTTGTGAATACTGCCTGTCCCCGATTGCCGCCTGACTTTACAAAATTTGCGGTAGTGAACCCGTGGGCACTCCGGTATTTAGAAGCTGCCGATCAGGATCTAGATCCCGAAGAGGTACCGGTCATCAAGAATCAGGACAATTGATACCGGATTATTTATGCTTCTCCCAGCGCTCACTGTCTCTACCGTAGCATTTATCCAATACTTGCTGAAAATATGTGTCGAGGTCGATGTTGTGGACATTCGCAAGACAACAAAGAGAGAAAATTATATCGGCCATCTCTTCTTCTGGTTCCGTTGTCTTTTTTGGCTTGGGACCATAACGGGCATTGATTTCACGTCCTAATTCACCTGTCTCTTCAACGATGCGTGCAAGTATTTCGTGCGGTTCCCAGTAGCCTACTTATACTGTTGTATCCACTCGTCAACCGCGTTTTGTAAATCTAATAGCCCCATACTTATTAATGTAAAGTGCAGTTATAAAAATTAGTCGTACTCCCGCCACGTATAGCTACATTCAGTGCACTTGAAAAACCGAGTCTCCGGTTCGTCCGACGCACGGGTTTGTTGCATCCACCAGTACACTGTATTGTTGTCACATTTTTCACACTGTGCTTCCATGGTTGGCAGGCTCTCACTATCCTCTATCACATCAATAGATTCCTGTTTGGTGTTTGTATCCGAGATGCTTACTTCTATGCCTTCTTCATCAAACGTTAAACCGCATTGTCTGCATTCTACGTGGTTTTCTGACCCACTTTTTTTTGGAATTAAAATGCCGCCACAAGCATTACAGAATAGCATACCGGTCACCTCGGGAATGTTCTGCTGCAGTCCTTACAGAAAATATAAATATGTTTTTGCTCTTGTGCTCAGTTATTAGAGAAATCCTAAGATGCGTGAGAGAATCTCAGCCGGCAATACCTTCAAATAGCCAACTTTCGGCACAACGAAAGCTACTTCACCAGAAAAATGCTTTTTTTGCAACGTGCAATCGTCTATTGGCTGATTGTGATCGCCTTTTGTTCTGAAGCCGCTGTCTGTTTTTTCGACAATTCGATGCACCACCTTACCGATGCCTCTTTGCCGTAATCCTCTTGCAAATGTTTGACAGCCACTCTCATCTGTTTGCATCGTAGAAGGCAATGTGTATACAATCACATCTCCTTCTGTATACCTGTCAGCACCGCGAATAATCAATAAATCGCCGCGCTGGAAACCGTGAGATACAGGGAAATTTTTAAATTGGGTTTTACTGATGTTTACGTTCTTGAATGAGCCTTTACAGTAATGCCAATACTGAGTAAAGTTAAGTGATTGGTGAGTATTAACTGTATTTCCACAAATATTCCAATTATTACTGTATTGCAAACAGCTCCCACTACGATCCTGCACTACACAATCTTTTTCCAATTGATGACTCATTGAGTTTGAGACGACAGCCACAACCGGAATGTCAGTGTTCAATACAACGCCTGCTGTCTGGTATGTGCCATATGCCAGCAAGAGGGCAAGCAATAAAAAGAATACAGCGCCTTTCAGGTCATGCAGCCATTCCATTATACTCTGCCTCGTGATATACCTTTAGTCATCCCGGAAGCTATGACGTGCGCTATGCGAACTGGTTCGGGGATGTAGCTGTTTTCCGTTGTCAGTCGTAATATATATTGTGCTTTTTGTTCTGTTAGACCCGCCTGCTGATATAGGATAGGCGTGTCATTGGTTAGCTGCTGAGGTTCGCCTGCTTTTTCCACCAGCCCCCAGCGTTTTTTATACCGTGGTAATTTCTGCATGACCGCCCGCATATCCTCTCGCTGTGGTTGTTTCCTTGTTACTGCGATAACGCCAATTTCTGTCTCCTCATAGATGCGATGTATGTCAATGACATTGCAGCCACCACAGGTGATACCGTCAGTTATGATGGCACGAATCTGCTCTTGTTGTGCGTTCATCACCATATCAATGATGCTCTCTGTGCTATCAAAACCGTCTACAGTAATGTTCTGAGATAACACGGCTTCAATATAGTGCTTCCCTCGTGTTAATGCTCCCACGAGTAAACAACGAGCATCTGAAAACCGGAAAGCCCCATCATCCACACCGAGTATGCGTATCTCTTGTTTCATTAGTATTAAGAAAAGTCTTGCTGCTCAACTTCGGCACGCAGTTCACGCAAGTCGTTTTTGACCTTACTGATAGCTTTCTCTATGGCCTGGTACGGATCATCGTCCCGTACTACCAAAGTGGCTTCGCCGACGTTTGGATGGCCCCGATCATAACCCGCTTCAGCCCCTGTTTCCCAGAGGGCCTTTCGTATGATATTGTAGAGCGTGTGCTGCTTTGTGACAGAAATAACCCATCGATCATCGTGTTGTTGTATCTGCATGTATACCACTCCTGTTGAAGACACGCCAGCCCGTATTATTAAATACCTTTCGACTATTGCTTCTGGTGGGCGAGCAAGCCTAAGCCAAGCAAGGTCAACAGTAGTGGTGGGAACCATTCTATACTTTTGATGACATTCACCGTTTGGAATAACCAGATGACACCAGCAAGGAGAAGGATAAAGCCCTCTACCCCTCGTGTGTCGCTCTGAATTGGTGCTTGCCGTGATTGACTTTCTTTCTGTTGAGAAGCTCCCTCGCTACTCTTCTTCTCACTAGACGATTTGTTTGCTACCATACACTAACTTGTGTAATGTGTCTTTAAATTTTTTTCTTAAGTTCTGCCATTAACCTCATAAGCTTTCTCCTCTCATGCTCATCTGTGGGCCGGTAGATCAGTGGTAGATCGCTACCTTGGCATAAGCGTCACGCTGTCGATGGTAGAGGCCGTGGGTTCGAATCCCACCCGGTCCATTAAACTGGAAGATCCAGTTTACAGATCTGTGCGCCCAAAGGACGCACTTTGACAGCGAAATCTGTTCACGATTTGACCGTCCGGAGGACGGTCGTGATAATACCTTTCACAAGATGCTTCGAATCCCGCCTAGTCCACTGAATCGACAATTCGGTTCACAGATCTGTGAGCCCAGAAGACGCACCTTGAAAGCGACTCTGTTCACGTCACTATCTCTCGGCCGTTTGTTGACAGATGTTCCTGCCTCTAGAAGATTTGGTTTGCTAGTTTTCCCACAATGGCCTCATAAAGACTGATTCTTAGATCGCTTACTTATTTATTGAGATATTACAGATATTATGTGAGATCGACAGTTCATCTGTTTGTAAGCAAAATGCAGCCAGTCTATGTCAGATATCTCGACTACATCACCCAAATTAATTTAAACGATCTCAGCGAAATGTGTGAATACAATGGAATATGAAG
>JAHENU010000033.1 GCA_018609855.1 Candidatus Nanohaloarchaea archaeon
AAAGGCAAAGCCATCGATGTTGTTTTCATATGTGTCACTTTGATATGATAAATGTTCAGAAAATTCATGAAACAATTCTGCACAGATGGTTTCCAATGAGGGTTCCTGCGCATTCATTTCCACGTCGACCTGCGTAGTATACACGGGAATCGGCGGACCGTTCATGTCAGCACCAGGTGGAACCCCCGTATTATCATTAAACAGTATGAAATCGGACATAGACCTTTCTCACGGCCATATATTCAAAAAGCTATCTTTGCACTACATAAACATTACACAAGGCATTGATGGGAGAAACACACTTGAAATTAGCCACCTGCCTTGTCACATGACCTACACTCTCCGGTTCCGGCTACCCCACCTCCCGTGGTCACCGAAAACCCGATTCCTCACTCTCTTTCTTTTCTTCAGCCTAGCTCTGTTTGCATTCTTCTACGCCAATCAATCATTCTTCACTTTCACCCTCACAGGCACGGCACAGATACTTGCGGCTATTATGTCACTGTTTGGCATTCACAGCACTGTCACCGGCAGCTTAGTCACGTTTCCAAATGTTACCTTTGACATTATTTATGAATGCACTGCTCTGTTTCCAGCCTTTCTCTTCCTGGCCGCTGTTACAGCGTATCCTGCTTCGCTCCGTCACACATTGCTTGGTATAGCAATCGGCCTCCCCGCACTCTATGCACTCAACATACTCCGGCTTGTCATTCTGTCTATCATTGGCATGCAACAGCCAGCAGCGTTCCAATTCGTCCACAGCTTTCTCTGGCAATCCACTTTCCTCATCTTTGTCATTCTGCTCTTCGTCTTCTGGACTCGCCGCGAGGTGACAGCGCATGGCAATGCGTAAGTGGCGGCATTACGCCAACACCTTGCTCTCTGGCCCTTATAGCCTCCTACCCCGATTTATCCTTGCAGTGATCCCGCTTTTTCTTCTCTGGCAGTGGGCAGGCCCTGTCTATGTCACCATCATTGCCTTTCTGGCCCAACGCTGGCTTGGCTTCGTCAATTTGCCAGCCACCTTCGATGAGATGCAATTACATATTCTCGTTGACAATGCACGCATGACTATGGACTTAGCAGGCACACAATTTGTCGACTTCAATATCGTCCCGCTATTTGCCCTCATCCTTGCCACCCAGGCACGATGGCGGCGGAAACTGAAATGGGTTGTTATTGGGACAGGCATTGCTGCTTTTGTTCACAGCACAGTAATCTTCGCCCAAGCACAAGCCCAATTAACTACCAGCGCCATCTATGGATTTATCAATAACATCTCTGTGGTATTTAATCCGCTGTTACCATTCCTCCTCTGGCTTATCCTGACAGACACACTGTTCCCGGCTGCTTCAACGCAAGACAGTTAAAACTACTGTGTACTTTTGAAGTATGCGTATATATACTGTCGACCCAGAGACACCGGCCTCCCTGTTCCTTGAGAACGCTGCAGAGATTATCCAGCATGACGGCCTTGTTGTCTATCCAACAGAAACGGTTTATGGCATTGGCGCCAATGCGCTGAGCGACACAGCAGTACAGAAAGTCATTGCCGCCAAAGAACGGGACGATAAGCCGATTTCCATAGCTTGCCACTCAGTCGAACAGGCGAAACACTATGGCCATTTCAATGCTTTAGCCTGTCATCTGGCAGCGCAGCTGTTACCTGGCCCCCTGACCTTACTAGTGCCGCCTCTGACAGATATGCCGGCAGCGTTGTATCAGGGCCAAGAGACAATTGGCCTGCGGGTGCCTGACCATCCATTGGTGCGACAGTTAATAGCTACAGTTGACCGCCCCATAACTGCCACGAGTGCCAATCTATCCGGGGAATTACCAGCTCACACTGCAGAAGAAGCACGTCAGCAATTAGGAGACACGATCGATCTGTACCTCGATGCGGGATCCTGTAACCTCACCATACCTTCCACCGTGGCGGAGGTGCATGACACAAACATCACAATACATCGAGAGGGAGCTATCTCCCGTGATGCGCTGCGTGAATGCCTACAGACCTATAAAAGTTAACTTAACCATTCTATTATGAACACCATTCGGCCACTGCTGGAAACGGCCTATCGCACAGCTGAAGATGAGAGTAATGCGGAACGAATCAGCTCCCTGTATCTAGAAGGTCAGACAGACGATCATATTGCTGTAGTGACCGCCACCTATTCAGATATGCCAACCCTGAGCTCAATAGGAACACTGCAGCTACTTTTTACCGAAGAATATGATGAGGAACAGCTGCATCAGTGGGCCCGGCAGTTTACAGAGCCACTCTCCCTTCGATTAACAGTCCGGGACCCGGTGGAAGGCAGCAGGTATATGGAACGGCAGGTGTGGCCCCACCGCAGTCCATACGCCACAGTACACTATAGCTATGCTGCGTCCGATGGCACCGTACAGGAAGTATTCGACCCTGCTTGCGATGAAGAGCAGATAGAAACTGATCATGCTACCTTTCTGAATAGAACGACAGGTACTGCTCTGGATACAGGCCTCGACACGCTCATCAATTACTATCTATGTTATCGTGAAAACGGTGCGGCTGTTGTATGGGAGTGCGGCACGCCAACTCAGTGGTGCCAGTTACAAACTGACGGCCCGTATAATGCCGCATACCATCGCATTATCGTAGATACGGAATTATCTGGCCTTCGTCGTTGGTTTGATGTCATGAGACCTGAGGAAGACGCCACACACGTTGCGCTAGCCTTTCCAGATAATCCTGACGCCTATTCCTGGACACTGAAAGAGTATTACTATGAGGAACGGCCCGAAATAGTGCCAGAAGACATTCTCCCGCATCGGTTAGCAGACATTCCAGCAGTCTTCCGTCTAATACCTACCGCCCTGTCTGTAAAATTCGGCTGCACCTACACCCGACAGGCCTATACTCACAGACACATTCCTCTGCAGTCAGATCCTCCGGACAATGCGGGAAGGTAACGGGAGAAATACGCTTTTTAAGTTCCACTTCACATATCTTTCCATGGATACTGCGTACCACCGGCTCATACAAAAGGCACACGCAGATGCACGACTGCAGCGGTATTGCTCTTCGGCAGCCACACCCCCAGGAGCCCGTGAAAGATATTGACATATGCCTCATGACCGCTATAGAAGACAGAGAGGAACATGTGCAGCTGGTGGCCGAGTACATGAAGACATTACCAGAACAGCACAATATCACAGTGTTTTAACAACCCCCGTTCCACACTCTGCACACATTACAGTTGACGGGCAGCCGCTTACCCCAGCTTTTTTTAATCAATAACGACCTCATAGGTCCATGCGCATTGCCATTATTGCCGACACCCACGACAATCTGGACAACTGGGAACGAACAAAAAAGCAGTTACAACAGCTCCAGCCTGACTGCATCATCCATGCTGGTGATTTCACTGCCCCTTTTATGATCGACTATTTTGAACAGCTGAATATTGAAATGCACGTGGTGTTTGGCAATATTGACGACCGCTTCAGGACTACGCGCAAGTGTGAAGCTTCAGACTATGTCTCACTACATGGTGAATTAGGTGCCATAGAGCAGGATGGCCGCCTCATTGCGTTTACCCACTACCCGTGGTTCGCCCGGCATCTTGCCGAGGCAGGTAATTATGATCTAGTGGTGTATGGCCACACCCACCAATGTGATTATCAGGCTTTGGACAATGGCACCGTCCTGCTCAACCCGGGCGAAATTATGGGTAGAAAGGAACAGCCTGGCTTTGCTTTATATGATACAGAGACCAATACAATCACCTTTTATGAGCTATAAATCCGTACCCTCCCCCTTCTTTCTGTCCATCTACTCGGCATATGTACAACTTCTGTCCTTCGGCCACCAGCGTTGCAAGGTATGAACAGTCAGTTGTCTGGAGCGGCACCATGCTCTGAGGAGGGTAACTGCGATTCACAGTATCTATGCGCATGCTGACAGCACTCACGTTACGAAACCTATTTATGTGTCATGATAGAGTAACAAAATATGGGCGACCGCCGGGGAAGAAATGCTGAAGAGAGTTCTATAGACACGGTCTTAGAAAATTTCCGGTCACTCTATAACAAGATACAAGCGCTTGATAACGATGATCCGCGCCGTGACGTATATCTTGGCAGCATTAACAGATATGCACCAAGTTTTGGACTTGGAGGAGCCATAGAAGCTGATCCACAAGCGAATGCAAGTTTAGATGACCTCTTAAACACCTATACATCGGAAGACATTGTGGAAGGATATGCCGCGGGCGCAATGGAACCTGTTTTCGAACAACGAAGCCATCTCCCCCCATTTTTGAGAACAGGACATGGCACAGTTCACCTTATCTGTCCAGAAACAGCCGCTCGCCACATCTCTGTAGAAGACTATCGTGACACGCTGTCACGCTCACTGAATGAATTATTGCAGGACACACCATATTCAATCGACGTAGTTACAGATACCGTCCCTTTCACCGCAGCGGACTGGAACATATTAGATAAACTTCACAAAGGGGGAGAGGTCGCTCCCCAAGAAGCGACAGAATTCCTTCGTTCTCATTCAGACATATATGCGAATAGTGCAGGAGTTCCTCTCTTTCTAGTTGACAAAGGAAGACGACGTCAGGATGTAGGAACAAATGAATTGATTGGCCATGCATATTCAGAAAATTTCGGCCTAGTCGAACTATTGGATAACACACAAACGAATAAAAGCACGATGGTCCATGAGGCTGGCCACCTCTTTTTTGATCTCCCACACCACTTTTACCGGAAAGGAGTTATGAGCTACAATCCACAGAGCGGTGGCGATCTGTCATTTCATAGGCGATCCCAGCAGTTAGTCAATCGGCTACTGGAAGCGTCGTATGATATAACACAATCCAGCTTCTGGGACGGAGAGAGACAGAAAACAACGAAACTACGGTATCATTATAGGTTAGCCAATGTACCAGCAAAAGACAATAAGGATGATTTCTTCCATAATCTGTCCGTCTATCTCCATGACAAGTGTGGTTTTAATATGTCTGAGTGGCGCGCTGAATCGCATCAGATAGTGCCAATAGAGGAGGGTCAACGACCGCGGTATGGAGATACGGCATTCTATGGCCATACCATCTTACCACTACGACTGACGTTGACGGTAGACAACTCCATAGAGTCACTGGCTATAGAGATAACGGAGATATAGAACAAGAGAACGAAAAATTATCTGCATATACTCTGTCTTGATGCAGCCTCCATCTACGTCTTTCAAATCCCGGCACCAAAGAGATTTAAAAACCTTCCGTCACACCATCAATATGACCGAAATAAAAACGGAAGGAGGACATGAAGCTCACTGGGTCACCATTTCTAGTGATGAATATGAATCAATGAAAAGAACAATTGAAATTCTTTCTGATCCTGAAGCTATGGAGCAGTTAAGAAAAAGTGAGGAAGATATAAAAGCCGGTAGCACCAAGAAATGGTCAGAATTTGTTCAAGAACTCAGAAATGAACAAAAGGACTAATCACATTTCGTCTTTATGCTTAAACCCTACAATTTCCACTACATATGCGTTTTCATAAATCTCATAGATGATTCTATACCTTCTCTCAAAGTAAATTTCCCACTTCCCAGCCAACTCCCCTCTCAGTGGCTTCCCAAAACTTTTTGGATTGTCTTCTAATTTTTTAATTCGTGTATCCAATCTGTCAATTAAATGAGCATCAAGCTTCTTCTTAATCTCTTTCTGCACTGTTTCTGTAATCCTAACTTCATAGTCCATTTCCGAAAATTGCCTTTCTGACATATAAATGTGATTCTGTTTTTCTCAAAAACCGAACATCATCCCTCACAACGGGGTGCTTAGAAACATCACCGCAGCCGCC
>JAHENU010000034.1 GCA_018609855.1 Candidatus Nanohaloarchaea archaeon
GTGGGTGCGACTGTATAGTGTGGCGGTTATCAAACCAAGTAAAGAGCATATAGAGTGACATGTAAATGCCAAATAGAGAGGATACATAGATTATGAGGGTGCCGGCGTCCAATGGCATAATACTCATCCTCGCTGCTTCATAAACTCCCGCAGCAATGTAGTGGCGTAGCTGCCACTCGGCAAGTAGAATTGCAGTCTCGCTGCAGTTTTATCAATGTTCAGGTCATCCTCTGTCACTGATTTGATAGAGAAATTAGAGTAGGGAACAAATGCCTCCCTTGTCGTTCCTTCTGTTCGTAAGTGTGGCAAGTCAGGGAGTTTAAAGTCTTGCAGCTCGACATCTTCCTGTGCTAAAATCTCTCGTACGGTGGCATCAGGCTCCTCTTTTTTTAAGTGCGTTCTATACCCTATGAGTGGCAATGTGCAATCATCAGTGTGATCTTCTTGAATAAGGCGCGATAACGCTTCGTTGAAGATGTAGGATTGATACGCATGAATGAATAACTTTTGCAATCCTTCTGGCAATTGTTGAATGGCACCAAGGTAATCTTCTTTTTGATTTGCCAAATGATAGAGCAATATCTTCTCAAAGCGATATTGGGCTGGGAATTTTTCTGCGCCACGCGTCACTTCTCGAGTCTCTGCCAGATCTCGACGAATTTTTTGAATACGCTCTGGTTCGTTGTCATGCGCCTCCCCCAAGTACATCCATACTGCTGTTTCATAATTCCCTTTGAGCAACTCTCGTCCTACTTTATGCGTAATTGGTCTTACCGTCCCAAATCGCTGCATCCCAAAGTAGTTCGGCATGGTGCCATTGAGTTCCTGATGAATATTGTGCAATCGCTTTTTCACCATATCATCAGGCAATGTGATGTTTCGTACCATGACCTCGAAGGAATTGCCCTCCAATTGTCCAACGTTGATGTGCTCGCCTTTGCCTTTCACCTCGATTTCTAAATTAGGTAAGAAAATATGCTGCAGTTGTTCCTCCTCTACCCCTTTTATGGAAATGGCCTGCGTGGTAATAGCCCGCTTATCTTTATTGCCAGCAAAGCCAAAGCGTTCTTGGGACACATAGAGCATGTTCGATAGTTCTTTAATGGCATCCAGTGTTGTGAGATTATATTTTGTGAGATCAAGGATTAAATGATCGTCAGTATCTAAACGGTAGAGAGAATGTTCTTTTACTATAAAGTCTTCAATCTGCTCCTTGATCCGACCGCCAACGCCGCGTGTTTGTGAGAGATACGTCCATTTAAAAGCCATAACACATCACATGTTATACAAGAGAGAGATCACCAGTGATTTTATCTATCTCAGCCGTGGTTGCCGGCCCTATCCCTAATGCTGTCCGTGTGCCCGGTGCTAATTCGGTGTGACCGGCATCTTGCACCATGTAGCTTGGTAGGTTCATTGTTTTCACTATGGAGTAGATACTATTTAACTCTTTCCCATCAGGTACAAATAAGGCTATCTTCTTAGCCCCCTTCTTTTCCCAGGCCGCTATCGATTTGGCCGAAGCTTGGCTATAGGCACCGACTGCTGCGTGACAGGACTGAGAAATCAATTTACCGAGTGACATTCCCAGGTCTCGGCGCAGCAGGATGACTTGCTTGAGGACCATAGATATATTGTGCTATGGATTTTTAAATACATGGGCACCCTAACAAATTGACGCCCCGGGCCGGATTCGAACCAGCGACCTCATGGTTAACAGCCATGCGCTCTTCCACTAAGCTACCGGGGCATAGAGATAGACCGATAGCTCACTCTTTATTTACCTATTTAAAACTAAGCACAGGTTATTGTAGTTCATTCATTTCGTTTTGAAGATCTTCCAATTCAGAATGTAAGCTCTTTATGGATGATTCAACCAAATCTCTGTTTCGCGAGATTTCATGCGCTCCTTGCGGGTACTTTTGTTCTTCTTGACGCATTTGCTGCTCTACCTGCGGAAACTGTTCTTCAATAGCAGCTAGTTTTTCGCTTAATTGCTCTAAATTTTCTATAAAGACAGATGTCGTCCGTTCTTTTACCTCCGTCACTTTCTTTAATGCGCTAATTGCTTCTCTCAAGTTGCCAAGAATAATTTTCACAGCCTCCACTTCTTGGAGAATATATTTGTATCCGTCAATCTTTACAAACAGGGAATCATTTTCCATACTATTTCCACATCCGTCATTCTCATTTATTAATCTTTTCTTCTCATACATGCTTCTTCCATTCCTGTTCTCCTGTGTCTGTCTGCTGGACCTGTTGCTTAATAGCAATCGGCGTGCCACCGCCGTGCCAGGACAAACGCGGTCGTACCTGGATGGGGTAAATGCGCTCTGAATTGTCATCAAGACAGATCGCAGCACCGGGCATTCGTGGCAGGTTGTCAAGGTAAGTAGCTAGATCATAGCGCATGTAGGTCTGCATAATATTCCGTAAGTAGTCAATGTCTGATTTGGCTGTCAATCGGTGTGAGAGCAGTAAATCCATTTGGGCAATCACATCCTCGTGCAATTTATTAGGCATCTGTGTGGCCAAGACTAAAGAAACGCCTGGCTCTCTACCTAGCTTAACCCATTCTCGCAGCGGAACGGAAGCCGGTGTTTCGCCTTCCCGTGGGACAAAAGTATGGGCTTCATCGAGAATCGCCCAGACAATAGGCATCTCGCTACTTGCCATACCCTCCATTTCTTCTATCTCTTCAACACGTCTGGCTCGCATACGCTCAGTGAGAATCTTTTTGGCCAGTAGTCCGACAAGCAACGTTCTGACGCTCCATCCGCCGGAAATAGCCCCAAATAAACTGACGTCCAAGACGATAGACTCACCACGGCTTGTCAATTCGTTCAAGTCCGTACCTGGTTCGTCAAATACTCCCCAATCTTTGGCCGTATAGAAGCGATTTTCCAATGCTGCCTTGGTTTGTTGTTCAAATCCTTCTGCCTGGCGAATATAATGAATAACATCATCAAGGGAATAGGAATTCCCTTTTTCTGATTTCAAATCCCGCATCGCTCGATCTAGTAAAATGCCTTGCGGTTCATCGGGCTCAATATTAAAGGCCATAGACCAGTCAGACGCAGTTAATTCTCCTGGGTTCAGCGTGAATGTCTTGTCAAATGGAATCTCATTTTCTTTAAACTTCTCTACCTGTCCCTCTGGTATGTAGTGTGTTGTGTTTAACGGCTGCGGTTTTAGATTCCATTCATGTAACAGATTGACTTGTCGATCATTGGGGAACTTCATGGACCAATAAATGCCCATAGTATCAATCACAATGGCAGATACGTTATCTTTAATTTCTTCCTGTAGATTCATAAGTTCTTCTGTTACAACTGCCAATGTATAGCTCTTCCCACTCCCTCTTTTGCCGAACACACCAACTACATGTGGTCTGGCTATGTCTATTCTGACAGGATTCGCTGTATGCGCTTCTTTTTTCTCGCCGACTAAATGCCTGCCTAAAAAGCCAGTTCCCAGTTTTGGCCCATATTGCTCCAAATCGCCGCTATCTCGGCCCATGGTAATTGTCGGCATATATCGCTTTGGGTATTGCTGGTTTAAAAAGGGAGTGGTTACGCTCAGTTTGCACGTAACGCTGAAATTTAGGTAATAGCTCTTTTTAAAGTTGCTACAGTCAAAGGAACAGAAACGAAATTTTTATTTATTGCAGCTCTGTAACAGGATACTATGCAGTTTTCATGGCGGGATGTGGTGTGGGCGTTGTATGGGGCAGGCATACTTGTTCTTGGAAATATAGTGGCGTAGATTGTTTTTGATACGGGCCTTGTTGGCAGAGTGCAGGGAGAGGCCATCAGGGCAATACTAGGATCCTTTGATTCACAGCATCCTTTGTTTCCTTAGGACTCTATATTCTGTTCTTTTCCGTATCCGGGGTCGTTATTGGCCGTATTTACCGAAAACGCTAGATCGCTTGGTATTAAGGGGGGAGGAGGGATGAAGTATTTATGGCTACGATACGTAAGAAGTTTTATGGTAGTTGATCTTTTTGTTCAAGCCGTAGAGACAGGCAATATTCTGCTCTTTCTACTATTAGCATTAGTGCTGTTCATCGCTTTTCGGATATTGCAGATGTTTGTGCAGACTGTGTTTGTTGCCTTTCTCTCGGGTGCTTTTTATATAGTATTAGCGAATACAGGTACGGCTTTAAACGTGAATGTCTTTCATACGGTGTTTTTTGCCTTTCTTGGAGCAGCTTTATTCATAGTCTACTCCCTTGCCCTTCCATTTGTTAACACGGCTTGGCAGGCGCTTAAGAAAGTAGTGGATGGGATCTCTGGCCTTTTGCAGCGAGATAGCTCTATTGACGATACTACTACGTCTGCAGATAAAGAGTCAAAACGGAATGTGATTTTGCAAGAAGTGCGCTCCGAGGAAGAGTGACTATGTGCCTATTTGAAGGAGCTGATTATCTTTTGAATACAGCTGAGCTATTTTGCCTTTGAATTGATAGGTATTGTTCTCTCTCCAAAAGCGGGCATTGCCTGAGAAAGATTTCATGGTGATAGATTGTGTTGCTTCCATATTTTGCCACTTACCGCCCTTTGTCTCTATCTTGCCTTTTGCCTTAGCAAAGGTGAAATGTTTGCGCTGTAGGCCGTTCATGGTGAATGAGTATACCGTGAGGGGATCTGAGCTAAGACGTGCGTCTTGGAAGCTAATATTGTTGACTTGTAATTCTTTGGCAGAACCATCGATACGCATTGTATCAGCCATTTGTATCGAACCGGTAAATCCATAGGCAATGAGGGTTGCTTGGCGATTTTGAAATGAGATTTGTGATCCTCGGATGAATATGTTGCCAGAGTTTGTCGCAAATTGCACTTTTAATGTGTCTAAGGGTTCCTTGATTTGTGTATCGAGCTGCGGTGATTGGTTGGCGATTACCGTTGCTTGTATTGGGATGGTTGGCTCCTGGTTTGAGAAGGGCGTTTGTGGAATAAATTGTTGGATTTGCGAAAAATCTGGTGCACTGAACGACTGTATGTCTTGCACATCGATAATGTCGTTCGCCATAGCCATTCCTACCCCCCAGAGAGTGATTAAAACGGCTATGATTACCCGGAAGTCAAACATATATAGGAGAGGGAGGTGAGAGTATAAATACCTGTCGTTCCCCCGTTTTTATAGAAGGTTTCGAGTGATATAATATGCAGGTTGTCTTAGTTTCCCCTGAACAGCCAGCAAATGTTGGTTCCGTGGCTCGTGCGATGGCTAATTTTGCCGTTGAGGATTTGGTATTAGTGAATCCAGAGTGTACTGTGGATGCGGAAGCCATTGCATTAAGCAAGCATGCTCGCTCTGTACTGGAGCAAGCAAGATATATGTATACTCTGCCTGAAGCAATTGCCAGCACCTTTGCGATCGCTACGACTGGAAAAATTGGCAAACAGCGCATCTCCTTTTCACCACGGAACTGTGTGGAATCGATAGAACATACAGACGTATCACTTGTGTTTGGCAGGGAAAGTGTTGGATTATCTAACGCAGAAATAGATTTGTGTGACACAATGCTCCACATTCCAACTGCGGAGAGCTATCCGGTTATGAATCTCAGTCACGCAGTTACCATCGTTTTGTATGAATTGTATGTGGCTCAGCGATCAGATTCACTACCAGCCCGTGGATTGGAACGGGAGCTGCGCACATTGGAAAAAACATTTAAATCATTGCTTGACACAATGGATTATCCTGAGGCAGAACGTCAGCGGTTGTTTACTGCGCTACGTTCCGCATGTGCACAGTCCTTGTTATCCACGGCGGATATGCATTCGCTGATTGGGTTTTTCCGGACAATAAACAAAAGGGTTGACTAAGATGGTACTTGGATTATTTGGGAGCGATTTTGGCATTGGAGAGATTGTGATACTCTTCATTCTCTTTACCTTCGGGCCAATCCTGATGTATGTCTTTATTTACAAGATGAGCATGGCTCGCTTAACCAACATGATCCAAAAGATTACTTATTACTCACAGGAAGCTGAAGAACGCTTTCTAAGCTTCTTTTCCTCGGATAACCAAGATCCAGCACGGACAGCATTGGGTCGTATGAAGGATCTGAAATTGGTCCCACCGACAAGTTTAGACCCTGCTGGTGTTGTGGCAAAGTTGGAGCATGTATTGGACACAGTGGATTGGAAGACCAAACAGTTTATCTCCGATATTGCCGGTGATGCGGAAGAGGATGAACGAGAGAATTTGCGCATGGCCTATTTTGGCATTTATGGCACGCATCAAATGATTATGGTTATGCAGCACCTTAAGCTCATGATTGAGAAAA
>JAHENU010000035.1 GCA_018609855.1 Candidatus Nanohaloarchaea archaeon
AGACGGTGTCATGGTACGGGATCCCGCCACGAAAGCACCGCTGACAAGTGAAGAGGCCGAGACATATAGCGAACCAATTACTGTATGGACCTATGAGCCTGAAACCATAGCAGCAGATACGGCGTGGCGAGATGCAATTCAAGATCATATGCAGACACACTACCTCACCAGTATTTTTGCAGAATATGGTGATTTGCTCGCATGGTTTGGTATAGAGCAAGATGACTATGAATTACCAGAAAAAGTGGCATACGACATAGCTACACGTCGTACCTGGAGACCACTGAAACAACGGGCACGGGATTTCTTGTCCGAGGAATTGGCGCAAGTGAAGTATAATTGGGAGGCACTGGTGACGTATCTTGAATCAGCGCCGATTGAAGTGCGGCACGCAGAACACGCCCAGCAATTTGCAGAAGGTCTGGATAACATAGAGCCATACATATCTCTAGTACAGACTGGAGAAATGGCGGGTTATCAGAAAGCCTATGCGCGAGCCGCAGAGGAAGCCTTTCCAGGCACAGTGTCTCGTTAATTGTTGTGTGGTGTAGATGTTTTCCTGTCTGCAGTCAGCACGGGTTAGTGGATGTATAAATAGGTGACGTAGTGTCCACTTCCCCACATTGAGATATATCACTAATACAAAAATAACAAATCTGTTTCTTGCTATTGGGTATTATGGACTGGGGTGACGTGTCTCAGTATCTGGAAACAGCAGCAACGGTGGCAGGATATGGCGGCATATTGTATCTGACTACAATGACAGGGCTCTCAAGTTACGATATCTTGCTCCGGCACTCACGCATTAAGTCCCAGGAAGAACTTGATGCTGTAGTAGAGGAAGAAGCGTTTCATTTGGAGCTGGATCCCGGAACAATAGAGGCCAGATACGGAGAGCCTTCCCCCTCACTAAATCGGGCGTTCGTCACCAAAACAACTGTAGACGGATATGTCATCGGTGTACCGAAAAACACAACTCGAAATATTGTGAAGCATGAACTCTACCACATCTATCGCGGTGACTGTGAACAAGAAGAGGGAGCAGTGAATGCATTTCTAGCCGAAAACCGAGCAATTCTGTATCAATCACTAGGGATTACGATGTAGAGTTGGGGGTCCGGGGAGATTGCTAAATAAAGAATGGCCCTTTGCCATACGGTATAACTGAATCAGTATTTCTGTTGTTCCTGCAGCCACTCAGGTACCGGAGAGAAGGTGATCACAGGAAGGTATCTATTGTGATGTGTGTCGTTGAGTTGCCACGTTTCTCATTTCGTTTCCTAGTAGGCTTTTGCCGGCTATCCAAAAGCTTCAACTGACTGACAAGCTGTTTCGAAATCATTCACTGTAACGGATAGTTGTGAGTACCGTGCAAACACGTTCACTGTTTGAACGCAGGGTCTCCCATGAGTCTATTGCCACATAAACCAATGCAACGGCCCTACACCATGACTGCGTCAGAGCTATTGTATCTGAGTATACCGTTATTCGTCATCACCTTTAAATAATTACAAGGAACTGCTTGAAGATGAGATATGGCAGAGGAGCAGTCACTGTCGGTGCATGATGCAATTGTCAGGGCATTAGAGGGAAAGCAAGCGCGCGATATGCACACCCTCTATAACGAATTAATTTCAAATACGGACGCAAAAGCAACCAAACACACGTATAGCCAGCGAGAAGTGGATGATGGCCTCTCCACGTTACAGAGATACGGCATTATCTGGTCCGGGGCTATTTCTGATAACTACACAGTATACGACATAGTCGGATTAGCGCATCCACTGTTGAAAGAACATATATTATATCGATCTGATCGGGAGATGGCAGAGAAGATTGATCTGGTGAGTGATCTCGGTGATATTGCTCCTGCAACAGTTATGCGACTGGCAGAAGACTATTATGAAGAATTGCTATGCAAAACAAGTAATTCTGTAACGCGGCCAGCGTTGATTTCTGCATTAGACGTGTATTCGCAATCGAATGTGCAACTGAAAAAAACAACAGATGAGATCAGCCCACGAGGATCAACCATTGATTTGAATCGATTGGAATCGTATGGTGTATTGTATAAGTATCAAACCACCAATAGGCTCAATCAGCGGACGACACGCTGGGCATTAACATCACTTGGTCACAGTATTGTTCCGTTTGTGCACCAGACGCAAACATTTCGTAATAAGTATATGAGTCCTCGTTCATTCTTGGGTCAGACACGGGAAGATGCATACGGCAGAAATCAAACACACAAAGCCGCTCGAGCATTATACACTATGTATCGGCAGTCTCGTCCATCCAAGAAAGAGGTTTTGTGGCATGCAGGTATGCTTCCGATTGACGAAGCCAGTAAGCGCCTTCTCGACCGATTGAGACAGAAAGCGTTTGTGGAGAGAAAGGCTTCAGATAGTCCGCCGTACTGGGACAGAGACCTGTCCCGTGTGGAAATAGAGGAACGAAACAACATTATACGGGCACAACCAACGCTACATTTAGATCTGCCACCGCTGACTGGCTGCAAATATCCGCAGGCTGTGGAGAATGTGGCGAAATACATTATGCGATATGGCAAAGCATCGCGGAGAGAACTCTTGGATCAGCTTCCACATCGCGCGACGGAGATCGATCCCAGTTTGGATTATTTACAGGACACCGGGAAAATAGAGCGCGACATACCACCTGGACAGTTTTCTGAATACTGGTTAACGCAGAATGGATCACTAGCAGTGACCGAATATCTCCGTGATCTGATAGAAGAAGCGCCGCAGCAGCTCTGGAAGAGCATGGAGCTCGAGCCGATACATTGGAACGGGGAAGAGTGATGGTGGCTCACTCCAGGCGAAGTCTATACCCGTGTCAAGACAAAATCTCTCTTATAAAAGAAATATGAAAATGCATCTCTAGTGGAACTGGGCAGGGCATTGATAATCGGCCACACACAGGTATACGGATATAATAACTACTGTAAACCCATGAGAATTTCAGGGTTGATAACGACAGCCTTATTCACTTGCACCGGCGTAATGTCCCTGCAGTACGTATCTTTATAAGCATGTGGATCATAATGGATTCTCTTACTACAGAGAGCTGATATGAAGGGTTGTCACAATGGAAAAAGAAAGCAACTATGTAAGAAGACAAGTGGAATCGATTCTTCCACCTCTATATGCACCACTTGCTGCCCAGCGTCTTATTGATACGCATGCGCCATTCTATGCAGATCTCGGTAAATCACTCGCAGATACATTTGAGCAAAGCCTGGCACATTACATAAATAGCGAGTGTCTGAATACATCACCGCTCTGGACTGTCGCACAAATAGATGCATTATTGCTACAGTATAGTCTCTGCGTGGCCGGAGCAGCTGCAAACGGATATATTCAAAATGGGAACGTTACTCGCGAAGGGGTCCAGGAAATACAGAATGACATTCACGCAGATATGCAAACGGCAATCAACGATGCATCTACCGCACGCACTACTCCCTCTCTTTCAGATATCGCATCTGCACGTGAGTCGTATCTTGCCTACGGTCCGGTCTTCACCGGCATAGTGAACACTTATCTTGAACAATTTGAGCTACAGGAAGAACTTAACCAGTTTATACGTGGATGGGAAGAAGCGACATGGTTGGATCCATTCCAACTCCCAGAGAGAAAGCAGTGACTAGCATGATGCAGCTGACTTCATATATTCGAGAAGTAAGTTGAATACCGAGCAAGGCTATGGCAGCGTCACCCCTCTCCGTCGGTACCAGAGTATGCCAAAGCCACCCACAATAAGCAGAAGAACAAGTAGCAGTGGCGTTGGTGAGAGAATTATACCGCCGGCTGGCCCTGTATCAGAGGTGGATGTATTAGCAGAGATAGATATATTGCCATCCGAAGAAGAGTCTCTTGTGTTGTTGCGATACGTGTCCGTATTCTCAGTGGTATTTGAAGAGATATCATCGGGTTCAGGATCAATAGTAGTGTCATTCGTCGTGTCTGAAGATGTGTCTGTAGGTGAAGAAACGGATACGCTACTATCTATAGGCGTGTCTGCATCGCTACTGCCTCCACCACTCGTATCAACAGTATCCCCAAAGGCCGCATAGGCAGAAAAATGCGGAACTGTTGCTGTAAGGGTGTTGGCTTCAAAATCCTGAGTAGTATTTAAAGGCTCCCAGGTCTGTGCTGTTGCGTTGTAATAATAAATCCTGAGTGATGATTCATCCAACGGTGGCGCGTGATTTTCAGTATAATGCAATGTGATAGTGCCTGAGGCACGAGCTAAATCACCATTGTGATCGGTCACGGTGACATCGACGCCATTCGCAAAGGTTTGCTGGTGGGGAGGTGATACTGCCAAAGAGGAATACGTATCTATTGACGCTGATCCAGATGTGGTAGAGGTAATGGTGGCTTTAGCAGTGTCGGTGGAAACAGTAGTAGTTGTGTTTGAAGTGACCGGGTGAGATGTCCGTTCGGCGGGAACGCCGATTTGGGAATGCACAGCAAAAGAAAGCTGATAGGTGTCCGCAATAATCGCAGGAACTGCGGTCAGATTAAAACGTACTGTGTTTTCAGATGGCTGTGGACCCGACGTTGCGCCGAGAACAGGACGCCCTTGAGAGATACACGCATACCGCTGTTCTGTTTCAGCTGTCGTGGGCGCTGTATTACAATGTAAGGCTGTAGTTGTATTAGAGAAACTGTTGTGTGAGCGTAGAACAGCAGTAGGTGTAAACGCATCGCCAGTCATATTGTAAGAACTATCGACTGTAACTGATATTACTACCGGCAGAGAATGCGTAGCAGTATTAGTAAAAGACGCTTCTAATTCAATAGTCTCGCCACCGGCAGTATCAACAGTAAAGCCATTGGCTGGTGTAATATGCAGGTTCTGTAGAGGTTGGGCGGTACCTGTAACTATAATTGCTAGGAATGCCAGAAACAAGGGCAGGTATTTCATGCCGTATTCACCTCTACAACCGTTGCAGTGCCAAAGGAAAGATCAATATCTGTATCACCGGCAGTAAGCTTCAGACGGAACGCATCAACCTGGATTGAGCTGTTGGTTGGAGGACAGTGATAATAGTCATTTTCGGGCTGACAGGTAACAAAAGTACCGTTGCCATAGTCAAACTGGACGGTGTCTGGCGTTGCAGATGTATTGAGCAACACGTCAGCCTGCATGGGATAGAACGTCTTGGCAGGAGAGAGTTGGTGAGTAAATGTCTCTGACATGTTAGCTGCAATGGTTACGGTCCCGTTACCGGGTTCATTGACGTGTAACTCATTGTTCTTGGCCGGGTAGAGATCAGGTGGCTGTACATTGGCCGTTCCGTGTAATATACCGTGCACTCCTATGAGAGCGGCCCAGCTCACACTAATCAAGGCCAGTGCTGTTCCAAGGAGCGGGAGGAGTTTCATACTATGCATAGGGCTCACCAAATAAAGGAGGAAAGAAAAATAAAAGGAAAAGATCATTGCGGCAGGATATCTGTCGCAATGGAATACTCGTCTTGCATGAGATTGATCGCGAAGTCGTTGACAACGCCAAATGTGTCGGTCGTACCTGACTCAATGGTGAGGTCGTTTTTGATGCGCCATGAGACCAGAATGTCATCCGTTGAACTGTCATACATGACATCTTGCTGTTCAAGTTGAATGCCGTCGATGTCCCAGTAATTGTTGGTGGCGTTGAATTCGGTGTTTTCCCTGTCGCCGTCCCAGTCCTTAATGTCTGCTGTTTCTTGTGTGTTTGCCAGCAGAATGTTATTTCTGGTAACTGCGTGGTCGGTGCCATAGCCTTCACTGGAGGAATCGTATCCAGTCACATAGACACCGCCAGCTGTTGGTGTGTAACCATTGTCTTCATTGTGGTTAACTTGGCTGATTTCGTTGTACTGCACAATGAAATCTTCTGCAGTACCGCCTGAAATGCTAATGCCGTTAGCCATTGCTGAATCCGTGTCATCACCAATGTTTTCAATGGTGTTGTGCGTGAATTCGATGTTGTTTGATGATTTGCCGTTTGCGCTCAAGATCTTCAATCCTACGGATTTTGATTCGTCGAATTGAGTTCCGTCGCCGTTAACGCTGGTTGCCTTTACGTTGTGCACGTAGTTGTTAGTAACAACGACATCGTTAACGGGATCGTTGTTGCCGAATACGAATACGCCGTAAGTACGGGATTCGGATCTTACATTGTGGATCTTGTTGCTGTCAACGGTGACGCTGTCCGCCAAAACATCAACACCGCGGGAATTCGGACCGTCGCTATTGTCTGTTGCTTCGATATCGAATCCTTTGATTGTAACGCCACTTGCTGTCACTTCAAAGCCTTTCTTGCCGCCAGTTACTGTAGCAGCATTCCCACTATCTGGGGCATTGTTTGCCACAATAGTGAGGTCTGTGGTTGTGACGTCAATGGTGCCATCGTAACTGCCTGCTTCAACCAACACCGTGTCTCCTGATGATGCATCGTCTATTCGTGTTTGTAAATCATTACCGTCACTGACAACAATGTCAGCTTCACTTGTTGAGAGACTACTGTAATTACTGAAATCATGTCCAGCTGCGTCAAAGTACTCGACGATCTTGGTCGTGATGCCATTACAGCTATCTGACCAGTTAATGTCTCGAGTGGTGGTCGGCGAATTAGTGTCTGCATCAGCTGAGTTTTCACAGCTCGTTTCAAAGCCAATATCTGCATCCACGTCTGCCTGACTGGTCACTGTATGCGTCTCGATGACAGTAGTACCTGCAGAAACACTGCCGTTAAAGTCAGCGGTGGTTACACAGCCGCTACCGTCAGTACCATCACAGGTCTTATTATCAAGCGTGATTGCCTGATTTACATTAGCAGTGCCATCGACAGAGCCATACATTGTCAATACGGCTGCAGTTGCAACGCCAGTCATGGCAAGTAACGCAATGAGAAACACTGAGAGTGACCGACCGAACACATTCACGCGTTTCGACACAACGCGCTGTACGTGAGTTTTCATGTTTGAGTCACCTCTTTTTTTTATTGTTGAGTAGTGAACATTACGGGTGTATTTTTTTAAAGTTACTGGTATTGAGTAGTAACACTAAAAAGGCGATATGAAAAAACTGATCGGTGTGCCGGCGTTAAGCCATTACATCCTCTTCTCCAGAATCAGCAACAAAGAGGAAGCTTTTGCCTTTAATATCTGAAATTTCCGTTATTGTTTGTATATCCCCTGCTTCCATGGGAATGATATGGATGTCACTATGTGGAGCGCCCTCGATTGCACTATGTATGTCGTTCTGAACCACACGGATTTCTGTCGAAGCAGGAAAACGTCCTTCGTACAATAATTGGTCTAAATATGTTCGAGCGTACTGCAAACGATCCGCATCTCCGTCTACAGCCATCCACAGTGTAATGGCACCTTCCCAATTTCGTTGTAACTTATACCCAAGCAACAGAGCTAAGTCACTGATACGATCTTCATAAAAATCGCTATCTAGTTCTTTCTCAGGAATCCATACATTAACTTCTTCCTGAGCCCCTAATCCAACCTCTGTGTCTCGATCAAACACAGCGACACCAACTGTCTCTGCGGCAGCTGTGTTAAAAATACGGCGAATTGACTCGTGTGGCAAACGGCTCGGTTTGAATGGAAGGAATAAAATGTTGGGGTGGAAGACTTGACCTTCTACGGCTTCAAGAGAAATGCATATCCCATTTACATACTCTTCTGCAGAAATCACGGAAAATGAAGTAAACAGCCCCTCCCGACCAAACTTATCAACCAATGTTGGCAATTCACGTAATTCCTGCTGCACTAAACTTTTCGAAAGGCCTTCTGCTTCTGGCATGTCAGCCGGATCGGTAATGTTAACACCTAATACAGTCATAGTGCCATTTGGATAGGCCATGGACCGAATTAGTGGATAGTTGCCTAGTAAGGTGCTTGTGGTGGCAACAGGAATGAAAAAGCTTGGTTTCCAGGTATGTTTAGTTGATTCTGGCAAGCGCAT
>JAHENU010000036.1 GCA_018609855.1 Candidatus Nanohaloarchaea archaeon
ATGAACTTTTCCCAGCACTTCGTGTGCCGGCGATGAGCATCGTTCTGGCACCGTCGCTTACAAAGCTCAGCAGGGCAGAGGCTAATGGATTGATATAGTCCACGTCGATAAACAATGGTAACGTCCATGGACGATCACGATGCCGGCGGAAAGCAAATGCCAGCCCCTCTGGGCTCAAATTTTGGGTAATGATAGCTACTCTGGCCCGTCCTCCAGGCACCTCGACCTCTGTATCTAAGACAGGATTCGCCTCATCCAATGGTCGCCCTGACATCATACGGAAGCGGGTGGCCCAAGACTCTGCATCTTGCTGCGTGGGGATCAAATTCGTCTCAATATCTCCATATTCGCCATGAATGGCATACACTGGTGTTTTCCCGACGGGAGCATTCACATATACATCTTGTAAATTTTTATCGGCCAACACAATTTCTAAGACTCCGAGACCGGCCGTATATCGGGTCAAAATGCTAGCCAAATGCTCAGCTTTTTCAGGTGACAGTTCAACATCCATACTAGCGCTAATATCCAATACCATATCCTTTCCGATGTTGTAAAATACCTCTCGGGTCTTTTCGGGCTCAGCGAATTCAGATTCCTCTGGCTCATGTTCTGACATATACCGTCTGGCCGTATCAAGAATAGTGTATTCGTCCTCACCAAGTTCAAACTCCGGAGCTCTTACATGATAGCGAATGCGAACATCTCCCGGCACTTTAAAAATACGGACCTCGGCACCTACGGTCTCAATAGTGTATCGATCCAGTTCATGGCCGTGAGTGGGGATGGTGCTTTGATACCGGGTTAACATAAAGTTTGGCCGAATGTTGGGATGGAATATTTGTCGATAAATATCACGAGACCCTACGTGAAATCCTGGCAGATGCTCCTCCACTTTCTTAATCAATTCTGTATCAGCTAATAAATCCCGAATTTTTCGCAGCGTTGCCAGATATGTGTCAAAACAACGCTGTTCACGTCCAACTGCATCATCTCGTAGCACCGTCTGCTCCTCGATATGCCGACTTAATTTTACATATGCACCAATGGGGTCGTTTCTGAGCTGTTCAACCACCAACTCTTGTAAAAACCCCAATCGTGGAGGGACATGACGCTCACAACCTTTAATAGCTACATGCGACGGCATAATCCATTTCTTTCGCCGAACATGCTCAATTACGTCAGCGACTTCGTTTAACAAATGCGTCTGTTGCTGGTCATATTCATATTCCCGATCCTGAATGAGCACAAACGTCTGCACATCCTTGAGCCCACGCAACAAATCGATAATGCGAGACATAACATACGGGAAGTCCTCTACAGAAGGCCCATACATGCTGCCTTGTAGGTTCAAACGCAATACATTGCTATCTCTGTCAAAGTAGTAGTCACTGTCGCCATACTGGTCAGGTGCTGATTGGCTTGCCCCTAATGTTTGCTCTGCCATAAATATTACTTTGCACTGGAGTATAATAAAGTTTGCGCACAGTCATCAGTGCCAAAAATAAAATAAACACAAGTGTGTAATGCACACAGTATGTGGCCCTTTAGCCGGCAGAAAGAGCAAAAATCTAATGAAAGCGCACAAGGCAGCGCCCAAGAAGCATATGAATATAACTGGAGTGCTGATTACGAAACATATCTGGAAGAGGAGAGATCAGAACAGAATTTATCGTTTTATGAAAACCTCTGCAAATTTGGGAGTCGATTTCTCACTACCAGTATGGGCGAGTCTTTTGATCAGCGAATGGCTACCAACATCCGGATTGCGCGGCTTGCGATCACACCACAGGAAATAGGTGGCACATTCATCCTATCCACATCCGTTTTTTTCCTTATCTTCCTCATGCTATCATTGGTCTTCCCTTCTCCGCTAAACATTATGATTTGGGCGTTCCCACTGTTCTGGATCTATTACATGCTGTCCTATACCAGCTTTCGGGCTGAAGTTACCCGTATTCAGAGCTCAGATGCAGCATTACGCGCTGTCCTGTACATGGCGATGTATTTAGACATGAACCCGTCGTTAGAAGGGGCAATCCGTACAGCAGCCAATCACACGACTGGACCATTAAGCAGAGACATGTCCAAACTACTATGGGACGTGCAGATGAAGAAATACTTTTCTGTGAAACAGGCGTTAGGGGAATACATGAAATTGTGGCGGGAATGGAGCCACGATTTTGTGAAATCATTGGAGTATCTAATTAACTCCATCTCCCGAACGGGGGAAGACCGGGACTTTATGATTCAAAAAGCGCAGGAATACATTATCGAGGCTACCTACAACAACATGCAATCATACTCACGCAATCTGAAAGGACCAATCAATATCATCCATATGATGGGCATTGTTCTGCCGATCATGGGCCTTATCATGTTTCCCATTATCAGCATTTTTCTTGAAGGCCAGATCAATCCACTGTACATCGCTTTTGGCTATCTGGTCATGTTGCCGGCCTTTCTCTTCTTTCTTATCCACCGTCAGGTCTCTAAACGCCCCGGAGCCTATTCACAGCCGGATCTAAGCAACGTGCGCGATTTACCGCCCCGGAACGTCTTAACGATTTCGTTTGGCAACACAAGTTTCTATTTGCCACTCATGCCTATAGCCTTTCTCGTAGCCTTAATCATAATGACGCCAGGACTCGCGCATTATGTTGATCTTCTCAATGGCTATCTGAGCCTGACAGGGAAAGCGTTCGAGGAATTCATGAAAAACCTCTATCAGGGCGATGTGCTGATACCGAACATGTTTCAGGCATTTACGGTCTTCTGGGGTGTGGGAGCCGGCCTTATTACCTTCTTTATGGGCAGATCTTATCGGCGTATGGAGATGCGGGAAATGATCGAAGAGATTGAACGAGATATTGACATGAGCTTAACAGAATTAGACAATTCTTTGTCCAAAAACATTCCAATGGAACGAGCGCTATATGAGGTGATTGAAGAGTATGAAAAAATTGGTGAAGAAGATTCACCACTACATCATTTCTTTGCGGGGGTCCTCAATCGCATCCAGCAAATGGGTATGACCTTCCGTGATGCCGTGTTCGGCCATGCCGGCATTATCCAAGACTATCCTTCCTCGTTATTGCGGAATGTTATGCGCATTATTGCGAATAGCGTCCGGAGAGGGACGAACGTGCTCGTGTCTAACGTCAGAACAGTGAACGAATACATTCAGAATAACAACCGCATTGAGAAATTGATTCGGAATTTGTTAGACGATACGTTAGGCAGTATGAAAATGCTGGCGATGTTTATGGCACCGTTAATGTGTTCAATGGCCGCCTCTATGGGAACGATGATTCTGGAGATTTTGTATAACATTTCAAAAGCGCTGTCGAATATTCAATCACAATTCACCGGGCAAACCAAGCAGGCTGGTGGTGGTGCGGTGGCAGAACCGATCCAACGCTTAACTCAATTCGAGGATGTGATGCCGCCCACTATCACTATGATTATCGTAGCTATGTATTTGATAGAAACGACCATTATTCTATCCTATTTCATGACCGGTGTTGAATATGGGTTTGACTCCATCAATCGCGACATGACTATGGGTAAATATTTGCTTATAGCCAGTATTTTCTTTAGCGTTGCCGTCCTTGGAGCCATTGTGATGTTCCTTCCCTTCATTGAAGACGTGGCCCAGGTCTCCTCATAGCCAGAAACTCTTATATACCATAAACACCCTATCACTGCTATGTCCTGGCAGCTCCATACCTCCCAGAAAGGCTTTACCGTTATGACCATCACCTTAATTTTAGTCGCAGTCGGCGTGGTCTTTGCGGCCACACTACTATTAATGAACGAAAGCTTCCAAAAACGCGTTGGTGTATTCACCCGCAATGCCAGTGAGACTCTGTCTGAAACATTTTCCTTTGACTTTGGCGGTAGTGGCAATAGTGGCGGGCCGTCCGGCGGTGGCTCTAACGGCAATTCTGGCAATAATAAGAATGCACAAGGGAGTTGTACAGTAGAGCTTGATAAATCTAAATATGAGATTAACGAGAATATTGTAGTGGAAGTGGAGTATGCAGGCTACGATAAGTCGCCTACCCAGTTTGAAGTAACGTGTGAAGGGGGCGGCGGCGAAGGGACTATCAAAAAGTGCAGCGGACAGTCTGGCACGTGTCAAGACAACGTCATGTGCCGGTATGCAACTCCTTCCCCGCCATCCACACCCTACACCATCACTGCTACATCGGGCAGTGTGTCCTGTCAAACAACTGTGAAGATAGTAGATGATCCCGGTACACCAACACCTAACTAAGTGATACAATGTTTTCCTTCAACCCGCACACACCACACACGAAACTGGGCAACGCCATGATCTATGTTATTATTTTCGGCGCTGCGGCCATGATATTAGTCGCTGTTATTTTCCAATTTGCTATTCCCGGCATTCGTGGTGCTGGGGAGGAATCACAAAATACAATCACTCAAGCTATCCAGAAACTACAGAAATTCATCGGTAACCTTGGAGGCGGTAATGGCAATAGTGGCAGTGGACAAAATGCCCAGTCAAGTTTCGACACGAGTGGCCTCAACCAGCAGGAAACTCAGGTAGCGAAAAAGCAGGTACAGGAGATAGAACAAGAGATAGCACAACCATTGGAACAGCAGCTTGATCAATGGGCCGAGCAGGCAACCACTGTCTCGGCAGATACCTCACGCACAAATACGGTGGTGGAAGAAACAGCCGCTTTACAGTCGGATACCAAGATTTTGGCCAATCCGCTGGAAGGCACCATTGGCTTGCCGAGTTTTGATATACAATTACCTTCTTTCACGCTAGACACCCCACAACGAGAGATAGCGAAATCAACCTTTAATATTACAGACACCACCAGGCGCAACGGTATTTTGTATTTGCAAGGCCAGCTTCAGATAAATCTGAAAGGCCGATCACAGAAAATCACTGACTTTGAAGTGCCGGTCCCAGTTAAAAAACAAATCACACAAAACATTGAATTCACGCTTGGCCAGCTGGCTGAAAAGCTGGGCGTGAACACAGGCCCGTTACAACCTATTTTTGATACACCCATTACATTGCAACCTAACATTCCTTTCACGGTTGAATTGGAAGGAGATTTCCCGATTCAAGAAGGAAAGAGCTATGAATTCTCGGGCACGCCTGAGTTCAAAGGAAAAGGCCAGTCTGAACCGAAAGTACGAATAGAATTACATCATCGTGGCGTTGGCTCTATTACTGATGACAAGGACTTTGTGAAAGAAGTCCGCATTACCGATGCCGAAATTGTCTTACAGGTCACAGTGCAGGTGACGGAGGCGTAGGTGGCACTATGCACCGACAGAAGACGGGTTTTATGAGCGTGACTGTTATTGTGCTTGCCGCAGCCGTGATTGTTTTTGGCGCTATTGTCTATGGCACAGCGAAAACAACGGTCGATGAGGGGTTTTCACAAATCGAGGAAATGATTGGCGGCTTTGGGCCCCGCTTTAAGGCCTGGATCAATAGCTTCTTCGGTGGCGGCATGGGCGATACGTTTCAGGTAAATATTGAGCCGCGCCAATACGAGGTGAGCAACTTCCGACTGAAAGACAGTCAGGGCAATACGGTCAAAGTGCAATCAACCCCTAATGGCTTTTACACGGGCAAGGTGGCCGGAGATAAAGAATACACGATAGAATTCAAGTTAAGCAACAAGCTGGGCCAGAGCACAAAAATTGAGAGCGACAGGTTTACCCCCAGTAAAGGTGGAAAGATCGACCTGAAAGGGGATGATGTAAATGGAAGGCCGTTCACCTTGAAAGAAGACCTTCCTGTCTCTGAAAACGGCGTGAAA
>JAHENU010000037.1 GCA_018609855.1 Candidatus Nanohaloarchaea archaeon
CATATAAGAAAAGTATTTTCAGATCGCTGTGACAATTCTCCGGCGTAATTTGTCAGCATCATCTTTTGTACAGTGTCATAATCGTCTGCATGCCCAAGCACCCACATCAGCTTTACATAAGCTGTTTCTGGTAACATATCGCTGAGTGGAATGACGGCACGCTCATGATATAGTTCCCGTAAATTAGAGTATACTGCGTCATGCACGCTTCCATAGAGGCACTGAGAGGTGGTGCAGAGAACGACACCTTTCTGCTGTGCCCGATCAATAGCATCTAGCCATGAGGCCGAATTATTAGTGGGAACATGTCCTAACGCTCCGGCTGCAATAACAATGCCACGATACCCCTGAGATACGTAATAGTCAATAAGACCGGGATCAGCTCCAGGGTAGGCAGATATGAGCGCAACCCTAGTGTCCATTTCTGTACCAACCGCCACTTCCTGTGTATTATCACGCCCCTCTACCAATGGCGATATATTTACAGAGCCATCTAACGACACAGAAGCTAGTGGCTCTGTATCTATGGGTCGAAATGCATCACGCCGTGAGCTATGCATCTTTCGTACTTTCGTTCCAGGATTTACTAAACAATAAGAATCACTGAGACTGCCATGCATACATACGCTAACACCCCGCATATTGCTTGTAGCTGTATATGCCGAACAAAGGATATTCATACGTGCATCGGAACTGCCTCGATCGGAAGATCTCTGCGCCCCTGTGACAACGACTGGTTTAGAAAGATGTGGCAGGAGAAATGCTAAAGCAGCAGCCGTAAAGTGCAGAAAATCAGTGCCGTGTGTTACAATCACTCCTTTCGCACCAGCATTTAATTCTTCAGCGACTGTTTTAGCAATGGTAACCCAATCATCTGGTACCATATCTTCGCTCATTTTTGTAAATGGCGACCGTACTGATAGAGATCCTATTGTATGTAGTTCAGGCACTAATCGCAGCAGTTCTTCTGCCGACATATGACCACTAACTCCGCCCGTCAAGTAATCAACTTTAGAGGCAACAGTGCCTCCTGTGGTGACGACGGCTACATCTGCTCCTGTTTTACGCCCTTCATTATTTTCTTGTGAGGTGCCAGTGCCTTGGAATGCCTGCGGCTCTGTCTGTTCAACAGCATAAATCTGTTCAAGAGAAATGCCGATGTTATAGCCATCGGCTAATTTTAATATTAAGCTGTTTGTGTCACCTGTCTGTGGTCGTGGGAGCAAAATGCCTTCATATTCTCCATCGTTTACACACACTCTATCGCCAATATCCACCGCAGCTTGTGCTAACCTTTTTTGCACCTGACCACTATACATATTTATATCTGTATACAGAAGGTTTTTTAAACTAATGTCGTACCTGACCACCTATCACTGGGTGCTTACCGACGTTTCTTCATCAGTGAGCTTTGTACAATCAACCGAGTTAGCTACAATACGATCTGGCTGATTCTCAACATTTGTGATGGTGGGTGAGACAATATCTGCTGATGCAATACTACCAGTATTTGTTGTTGCAACCCGGGAACCATCTTTAAACACAAAGATATTCACATCAGTTAAGTCAACAGTGCCTGTATTGGCCACAGAGACAGTAACATTATTTCCGCCACTATCCCAGACAGCATCAAAAATAGCCATATCAGCAAAAGAACATTCCACTACTTGTGATGAGCGGTTACCAACTTCGCCAGTTTGTTCCTCAGTAAACGTAGTGATCCACGCAGTCAGAATAGCAGCCACAGCCATAGTGAATGCTATTAATAATACCGCTGCTATGAGAGGGGAAACGCCCTTTTGCATACATAACTCCTGCTGTAATATACGATTCGTGGTATATATAACTTTCTCCTATTTACTGTCTTCTGCCATGTCACTGTCTTCAGACAACTGTTGCCGTAAACGCATCTGCTCCTTTTCCAATGTCTCAACTGACCGAAGTATTTCCTCTACAAGATCGCCCATATCATCAATATATGTGCCTTCTTTCGTCCGCAACTGCCCCCCCTTATCACGAGTGATACCAAACGCATTATCACGTGTTATTTGTGCATCTACTTTCGCAAAAACATCCTCCCAACTCTGTTCAGCTGTTTCCAGACGTGTTAAACGTTGTTCTTGGCCATTAACATCTGCTTGCACACCTTCCATAGTACGCGATAGTTGGCGCACTCTAGAATTAACGTCATTCATTGAAGATTCTATCTGAGAGACGTTATTCGCCGTGGTAGAGACTGAATCTTCCAAAGCACTAATGCGAGACGCTAATTCATCATGCGTTGCTGCCACTTTATTTTCTATAGTTTCCATCAGCTTTTCTACGTGATTCAGCCGCCGATCTACAGCCTCCACCTGATTTAGCTCATCAGCTAGCTCTGTACGCACTTGTTGTTGCGTGTCTTTCACCACCTGCGCAAGCTTTTCTTCCAGCAATTTTTTATCAACAGTATCGTTCATATCTTCTTGTAACGTAGCCACTGCGTTGTCTATGTTACTACACCGATCTTCCACCTGGCGGACGTACTCTTCTATTTTCTGTTCAAGCCGTTCAATAGCAGCAGTATATTCCTGCGAATTCTTATCATTACCAAGTTGATTAATACGTTGTTTTAAATCCTCAGCATCTGTCATACTACCTACACTCCAATCTTATCCAACAGCAATTCCAGCAATTCCCGGTTTTTCTTCTCATTCTCCTCAATCATATTGCGTAATTCTTCTATCTCTGATTGTGATGCTTTTTCTTGTTCCAATTGCTGTAATGATTGACGTAACTCCGTGATATGCTCTTGATTTCCTTCTTTTATTGTGTTTTCTAATTGCTTAAACATATCAGATTGCCGTTGGATGGCACTATCTAATTCTTCATGCCGTGATTGTAAATGAAATACTTTTGTCAGAGCATCGTTTACTTGTCCTTCCACAGAAACAACCTTTGATTCTAATTCATCGGCTTTAGAAGCATTACTGTCTACAGAAGATTCTAAATCACGACGTGCACGCTCCATTTCTTTCATCTTGTCGATATAGTCTTTAATATCTCGTACTACTTCTTTATTGGACAGTAAATCCTTGTACAGATCGTTCACGCGAGCTTCAAGCTGGGAAATAGAATTGGTTTTTACTGAGATTTCATTGTAATCTTTCGACAATTGCTCTACATCATTTTGCACTTGTCTGACATCGTCTCTGACTGAATCAATCTCTTCTGTAGATGCACAGCTCCTTATCATATCTCTTGTATTATCGACCGTCTCCTTGAGATATTGCAATTGCTGGATATCGGTTTTCATCGTGTCTTGTTTTTCATTCAAACTCTCGATGGCATTGCTATTTTTATTAATACGTGAACTTTGCGACTGCAACATATCTTCCAGTTCTTCACGATTCTGTTGCAGCTGTGTTTGCAACGTGTCAATTGATTGTTGTTGCTCATTTGTTGTCGACCGTATATCGCTCACTTCTCCTCGAAACGCATCAACTTTGTCTTCTAATTGCTGAGAAGCAGTGGCATTCTCCTCTATCTGTTTTTGCAACTCCCGCAATTGAGTTTTCACAAATTCTACTGTATCATTCAACTCTTTCAGGGAATTAAAATCTTCTACTAATCCATTAAATGTCTCCTCATCTACTGCGGCATCTACAGTGGTGCGTAACTCAGTGATTGCGTCTTGCATAGATTCTAGTTTATTTTCTACTCCAGTTACGTCTTCACCCTGCGAAGAAAGCCGTCGCTCTATGTCTCCAATGGTTGCCTCCAGGTTGTCTGTTTTTGTATCAAAAGAACTCTCTAAATCGGCTTTCACTGATTCAATTCGGTCGGAAAAACGCTGTTCCAACTGCTCATGCTTCTCTTTCATTAAACCTTGTAATTCAGACTCAAGATCATCGATACGAGTTTTCAATGTCCCAATAGAACCGTCATTCCGTTTGATCTGTCGTTCTAAATCACCTATTTGATCGTATAGCCGTTCGACATATTCATTAACGCCTTTCACCTGCTCGAATTCACCTATATTATGCTCCAGAGTTTTTACTTTATGCTCCAGATCGCGTAGGGAACCAGCAATTCCTTGGAATTGCTCCTCTTTACCGGCTATCTCGTCTTTAATCTGTGCCAGCTCTGATTCCCGTTCCTGCTTTAATCGCTCCATTTCACTCAATTTCCGCTTATTTTCTTGCAATACTTGGTTTGACACATCCCCTTTCGCTTCTTTTTGCCGTAATTCTTCTTTTAACTGGGAGATATCGTCTTCTAACCGTTGTATTTCACCGTTCTTTTGCGAATTGCGACTTTCAAGTGAATCTAGCTTGTTAATACGGTCTTTCATATTCTCAACACGATCGTCATCATCCCGCAATTGTAGATTATTAATTCGTTCTCGCAATTCCAACAATTTTTTCTCGAAGTTTGCCATAGTGTCACGCTGCATGTTCCATTTTTTGTAATAGCACATCAATCAACTGGAAATTTTTCTCCAGTGCCCCATCAATGTTTTGTTTCTCCTCTTCAAATGTGGAGCTATCAACCTTATTGTTCTCTAGTTGCTCTAAACGTTCGTTTAGCTTTGTTAGCATCATTTTCATACTGTCGTATTGCTGTCTCATATCTTCCAATTGTGACAGAACGCTGTCATAATTTTGGTTCAACTGGAAGATACGTGAATTCATGGACTCTACTTCGCCGCGAACAGTATAGACTGTATCCATTTTTTCTGACACAGTATCACGTAACTGTTGCACATCATCATGCAAGGATTTACTTTCCTCGATATGCGCATCAAATCCATGAATTTTTTGCGTAATCTGTCTAACGTTTTCTTGTAGTTGTAAATATTCCTCCTCTAAAGAGGAAATACGCTGAGAAACAGCACTCATATTCTGTTGAATCGAGTTTTGTTTCTGCTGCATATCATGCAATGTGCGCATCTTACCTTCGAGCTCCTGCACCGACTGTCGCACCTCGGTGAATTCATCACGACCGACTTGCTCCGCTATCGTCTCATTTACGGATTGTAGCTGTGATTTCACTTTCTGTATTTCCTGATAGACAATCTCCTTGGAAACTCGTTGTAGGATATTGTTAATATGTTCTAACCGCTGTTCATTGGCCTTCTTCAAATCCTTGTATGACTGTTCTGAAATAGTACCTTCATCAAAGTCTTGCTCTGCCTTGTCTAACAGCTCTTGAATATTTTGTTTTTCCGATTGCAAATCCTCAACGCTTTTAACATCATATGAGAGCTCATCGACTTTATTATGCACCTCTTCGGAGAGCGATTGCAACTTTTCATCAAACTGTTCCTGGATTGAAGAAAGTTTTTCCTGAATAGCACCTTGCCAGTCTTCCATTTCAGAACGCAGTTTCTGTTCCATCTCCTCAGCATTCATGTTTTGTTTCTCTAGCTCTTTCACAGATTGCTGTAACGCATCGATCTGCTGCCGTGTTTGTTCAGGCAATTCTTCAGGTTGCAATTGAGAATAATCGCGTTTCAACTCCTCTTTAACTTCCTCTAGATCCTCCTCAGTAATTGTTTCCTCGTCAAAGCGAATTTTCAGCTGATCTAGGTCCTTCACTAGATTCTGGGTAAGCTCATCTACTTTTTCAATAGTGTCGGCATCCTGTTGAATACGGTTCAGCTTCTCCTTCATCTCGGAAAACACACTTTCTACTTTGGATGCCATCCGTTCTGTGTACTGTTTATTTTCTTCAGCCTCTTCTAGTTGACTTTCAACTTTTGAAGCCACATCGACAAGATTTTCGAAACTTTTCACTTTAGAAAACGATTCCCGTACTTCTGTCAATTCCTCAGTGACATTTTCAAACATCTCTTCGTTTTTCTCGATACGAGCTTGATTCTTCTCAATACTGCCGGAAATCTCTTCTAGCCGTTTTTCCCATTGCTGTGGCTCAATACTTTCCACAGCCTGCTTCACTTTCTCAAAATTCGCTTGCAATTCCTTAGTTGATTTCTCGCGATCCATCACCATGCGTCGCAAATCGCCAACCTCCTCAGTTACCTTCGAAATACGTTCATTTAATTCATCTTTATAGCCGCCGACTAGTTCGATTTTGGCGCGCAAGCGTTCAATATCGGTCAAAAGCTCTTGGTATTGTTCTGCATTGTCCGTATCTTGAGAAGAAGCGGCTCGAGATGTTCCGACGTCTTTCTGTTCACGTACTTTATTCCAACAATTCTCACACACATTTCCTTGCTCATTATCCAATGCATTGCCACACAATATGCATGTTTCAGCCACCCGCATTCACCTCTCTGTTCAATTGGGTTTCCTGGTCTTTAACTTTTTGCTCTAATTCAGCTACATATTGTTGTGCCATGCGATATAATCCGTTATCTCGCTTACGTTGGACAAGTGCCAATTCACGTTCTAATTCATCTGTGGGAACTGAATGCTGTGCCAGCGAATCTATACGTTTTGAAACATCAGCTATAAGCGTATCAAGCTGAGAAGTTTTTTGAGAGTCTTCTCGTTGTTTCATTGAAGATTTTGCTTCTGAAAGTGAATCTGATGGTGTTGCATCTGACGAAGCAGTGCTGACAACTGCCCTTCCTATAAGTATGCCAGCCACTATTACAATAATACCAACAATGCCGCCAATAAGGAGCCAGGGAGAGAACAGTGAAGTAGTATCCTCTGAAGATCGATTTCCATTCTGTGAACCCACCTGAGATGCATTCTTCTGCGATATTACGTTTTCTAGTGCATTCACTTCCTGTCGTATCCGCTCCAATTCTTCTTCAACTGCGTCATATTCGCCATCGCTATAGAGCGTCTTTGCTGTATCAATCCGCTGTTCTATATCAACAATCTCTTCCCGCGGCATACGTTGCTTGAGGGAACTCACTAAATCTTCGTAATATTGGATCAGATCACGCAACTGTGAAATGGTCGACGATATGCGAAATACGGTCTGTTCACTTACTGTCGTGTTGGCAGTATGTGCTCGGATTGTTACCGGAATAATACCTTTCTCCTGTGGCATGTGAAAAGTAAATCCTGGCTCTGCCGTTTCACCAGTTGAGAGAGTAATACGGCTGCTGTTTGGCGTTACTGTCAAATTGGTGTCTGAGAACGAGGGAACGAGCAATACTTTCTTTGCGTTGCCATCATGTGCCACCGTCACAGGTAACGTATAGGAGTTGCCCGGAGCCACTTTTATATCTTTCTCTACTGACACAGAGACAGCACCTCCATCTTCAATACCCATAGCTATAACACACATTAGCAATACTATACCAACCACTGCTCTATTCATCCTCATCACCTGATTCTGACATATCAACGCCATAGGCTTCCAATGATTCCTGAAGACTTTCAATGTAAATTTCGACCATTCTGAAAGAACCTGTCTTCAATTTATCCATGGCCAGCCGATGTTCCATTTTCACATCAGTCATGTCATTGCCTTGATCTTCTAATTGCTCAATATGCTGTTCCAAACTGTACAGTTGCTTTCCATACGTATTGTAAGTCTGCAATTCTTCTTCTGTAATTTTATGCGGACTGTGCAATAACGGCCGGAAATGGACGAACCACGGACGGCCCTGGTTGTACTGCGGATTTTGTGTCATACCTATCCCGACATCTTGTTTGGTTACGCGCTTTGCGTACTCCTCGCCATATTTATCCCGCACTCGGCTAATATCATCCAACGACTTGGTGTGTAGCTGTACCTCACTCATTACGTTGCCTTTCAACGCTTCCTTAAAGTCAGCTAATACCTGAGAGACCATGACCATGCCAATGCCCCACTTTCTGAACTCCCTCGCCGCTCTCTCTAGCGCGGTGTAGCCACCTTTGCCACCATATTTTTCCAAGAGACGATGCACTTCATCAAACACAATTAACATGCGCAAATCAGAGCTTTCCTCCCATTGTTGTTCAAATATGGTGTTAATGATGCGTTTTACTGCCGTATCATATTCTTCAGATTCCAGTTTGTCCATAGTAAAGACAGTGATCTCTCCCGGATTCATATACCGGCTAAAGTCAATATCCACCTCGGGATCAGTCACTTCGTAAATCATGCCTTTGAAAGGCCGTGGATCGGAGTCCTCATCTAATCCAAACGCACCATAGCTTTCCAACATGTAATCATCACGATTTGGCTTTACAAAGCCAGTCCACTGTGCCGTGGGATCGAATACAACCACAGGAATATCATCTTTCAACAACTCCTCTACAGCTACCATTGCAGAGACGGATTTCCCAGATCCTGTCGCCCCGGCTGTAATCATATGTGTCATCAAATCTTGTTTAGACACAGTAGCCTTGCGATTTGTCTCCGCGATTTTCCCGACCCACAACGAGCCCTGTGGCAATTGCTCTTCATCAACAGGGAAGATATACTTGGTCTTCGCCTCTTTCCACTTGATATAGTATTTTCTGCCATAATAGCCGCCAACCACGAGCAATAGCATAATGGCAATGCCAACAGCCACTTTAATCTTAAACGGCGTCCAGAACGGTTGCACTACGGCAAATACAGCAGCAGAGGAGGCGGTTTTGTTATTATATTGCGCGACGGCTTCAATGAAGTATTCACCCGTTCCCACAGTAAACCGATCCAGTGGGATCGAGCGGACATAGGAAAGGGAGTTGGTGATGGCAAGATCTTCCTCTTGCTGTGCAATGAGCGTTTCATTTTCTAACGTTTTAATCTGATATATCATATGCACGTCAAAGCGTTCCTTAAAGCCTAGGTTGAAGACAGAGGTATGGAAGCGTAACGTGCTATTCTGCACTACTTGCTTGGTTACCGCTTCGACTTTCACATCCAATAACGCCTGTTGTTCTGGCGAGACAAGAATGGTGACTGGAATCTCACGCGTGCTGCCGCCAAAGTCCACTACCGCATTACCAGTGTAGGCGCCTGGTTCTGCCGTGGGCTTGGCAAACACTTCTACCTCAACTGTTCTACTTTCTCCGCCTTCAAGCTGAAAGACATCCTCTTCAAAGGTAATAAAGCTTTGAATGGCTCCTGTCGCTCGTAATTGCACTTCAGACGAACTATCTTCTTTCAGATTGTCAACTGTTAAGGAATATGTTTTCTTCTCACCAGGACTCAACGTTACATCGATCAAATCAGTTTTGACACTGAAATCAGATTGGGCGGCATCGGTCTGGTTTTGTTCAAATTCTTCTAATGTATTGCGAAGCTGATCCTCAGTCAATCCGCCAGTGCCGCCACCACTTCCTCCACCGCCAGAGCCACCACCACTGCCGCCGCTACCGCCACCACCTGAATCACTTCCTGAATCCCCGCTGCCGTCTGAAGATGGCTCATTTTCAACTAACGCATAAGCCGAGAAAGGGTCTGTATCATGCACAGTAACTGTTTGTGCATTGCCATCAATAGCCCCGCCAAGTCCAGTCCAGCCGCTGGCACCGCATTCTTCTGACGTAAACGCCCAATCATCACATGTGTAAATTTCCAGCCGCGTTTCATCATCCACATCATCCTGACCAGCATAGCTCATAGTGATATTCACCGCACTGAGGTTGAATGCGTTCTGCACTCCAATGCCTTTGCTAATAACATCACGTGAGGAATTGTCTATGCTCAATTGCAAGACTGAACTGCTGATATTAGAAAACTCAATTGGATCGGAGACATCCTTGGTAATTGGCACATCAAATAACGTCATCGTGTGATCGAAAATGTTGAACGCAGCAAAGTGCAAGTCGTAGGTGCGATTTCGAATAAGCTCAGAGGCAAACCCATCGGCATGCATTTCCTCAATAAGGTAGATATCACCTAATTCCTGGCCATTCCGATACAAGGAAAGGTTTGTCTCCACTGATGCATTTTGTGAGGTGTCAATATCGAGACTGAGGTTAATATGCGGCGTTCTAAACACTTCAAACCAATTCTGTGTCGTGTGTGAATTCCCTGTCGTATCATTTGCGGTAATATTGATGTCATAATCTCCGATGCTCAGATTGCTGAATGACGCATTCCACGTCGTATTAGAAAGATCTTGCGTTTCGTTGCGCATCGTTGTATTCTCTACAACGATATCTGATTCGTTTTGGACTGTAATAAAGACACCAGTGTTATTTAATTGAGCGTTGTCAGTAATGCGCGTTGTTACATTCACGGCACCTTGTGCTGCTATATCAGTGGTATTCACAAAGACAAATTGTGGTGGTGTGACATCACGATAGGTCACCGCAGCTGATTCGCTGTCTGAGGTAATAAAACCTTTCGCCGTGTAATTCCCTTCCACTTGCAATGCATAGGTTACAGCGTCGGCAATGTCTGGCGCAGTGCAATTGAGCTCCCATTTCTTGGTTGTTGTATTAACCTGCTGCTGTAACGAACCACACCGATATTCGGTACCATTCTTCACCAAATAGGCATTCTTCCAAGTGACGTTGTCGGTCAGCGTGGTATTCTTAAATGTCGCGTTAGTAGTCATATCGAGTACATCTCCAGCCGTCACATTCGTTGTGGCGTTATGTGTCGTTGGACCAACGATACTCACCTTAAAGTCGGTTATATTCATGAAAATAGAAGTGTTGCGTGTCTGCGGCTGCACTGGCGTTGCATTCTGTACGGAAACTGTGCCAGTGTAAAATCCACCATTTGATGGCGCAGTGAAGTTCAATAATACCGGCTCTGTCTGCAAAGGCATAACTGTTATATTGCTCGCATTCAAACCGATTGTTCCTTGTTCTGTTACATTGCCAGAGGCGTTCAGCGTGAAGCTGAGATTCACATTGCCAGAATTGCTGATAGCTATTGTGCCCAAATCATCTGCATTATTCACGCCAGTACGAATACTCAAATTAGCAGGTGTCTGTTCCCAGCTTTTGTTTTCAGGCACGGATACGTTCAACACGACAGTATCGAATGTCTCTGGGTGTGTTGCATTGAAAGTGAAGGAGTAATTATCTGGAGCAGTGCCAGCCGGGACTGTGTAGTTAATGGACACACTCGCGAGCGCCCCCAGCGTTACGTTCGTAGGAGTAGAATAGAGGCTCATATTGAAGCTGCTACAATTGCCTGTGACACATGAGGCAGTAACGTTACTGACGTTCGCATTCCCAGTCGCATTCATAGCGAAAGAAACAATATCTGACGTATTATGGTCTGTCGTTGTTGAGAGAGAGGCATTGACTATCTCTATTTGCGGATTGGCCTTTACACTCACATTCAACGGCGTGGTGACAGAACCAACCGATGTATTCGGCTGGGTCCAGTTGACAAAGAACGGAACGGTGTAGTTATCCGGCACGGTGCCTGCCGCAGCTGTTACGATGAAAGATGCATTTTCAGACGCATTGACACTAACGTTGCCCGTATCTACTACAGATGGCGAAGCTGTCCAATTAGCTGGTACTGAGGCAGAGATATTGCTGAAATACGCAACACCGTTTCCTGTATTATTGCCAGTCACGGTTACTGCAACACTCTCGTTTACTGTTTGTGAAATATTAGTGAATGTCGCTGTTGTTGTATTAAGAGATGGTACAACGGTAGTGGCGCCAATAGCGGTAAACGAAAGCTGCTGTGAGCAATTGATAAGGCCGATAGAGTCGTTCGCACACACTTGGACAGTGTGCTCACCACCTTCCTCTGGCGTGTAATTCACCTTTTGCAGGCCGCTGGCATTGCCCATTGTGACATTGGTGCTGTTACCGCTTGGTGGAGTGATGGCCGCCCATACTGTGCTGACGGCATTATTATCAGATGCGTTACCCTCAATCGTTGTGTGTTCGAACGTCGTATCTAATGAAGTAGGCTGCACAGAGGCATCAGTCATTTCGGGGGGTGTGTCTGTTACTTCCACATCTAGATCAGTATCTAACGACGCCGGTTCTCCGAACGAACTATTGCTAAACGTAACGGTGCCACTATAGTTCTTCTTCTCACTGCCAGTACTGTAATTAAACACGGCCGTTTTTGTGGTTCCGCGCGGTACATAAATGTAGTCAGGCTGATCGAAAATAATGCCGCCCACTGTGCCTGATACAGTGACAGAATAGTTTATGTCGGCATTGCCCGTATTGTTCAGAGTAATCTCCCAGCTATCGCTGATCTTAGTATCTAGTTTTTGTTCAATAGTGCTAGGACTTCTATTCCAACTGCCATCATGCGGCACCGTAATAGCGAGGGTGTAATCATCCCAGCAATTGGCTTTCGGATTGCAGTCATTATAGTTTTGTGTCGCGTTGATCGTTTCAAACACAGTATAATTGCCACTATCCTCTCCTTCTGGCACTGCTATAGCCAGATCAACTGTCTGATTATCACCGGCACTGAGCGTTGATGGTAAATTAGACGCATTGACGGAAATATTGAGATTAGATTCGTTCGTTGTACGGTTGATGCTTGTTAACACAACATTGCCAGCCGCCTCTACTGTTACATTTGTTGTTTCCTGTGTGTCATGCGAGACAGTGATATTTCGTTGTGTTTCCGGAATCTGTAAGACAGGATTGGAGACAACTGTCACTGTGGTCGCATTGGTTGAATGATTGTGGGATAAGTCAGGATTCTCCCACGTTACGTTTGTCGTTACGTCTGTGTCAGTACCGCCCGGCGCATCAGAGGTTACATTCATTGCTATGGTTGCGTTACAGCCTTCGTACGTACTAAGGTTGCCACAGGAGACAAACGTATTGTTGAATGAAAAACCAGATACGTCTGTTGAGATGCTTATGTTCATAAACCGCAACGTGGCGTTGTTGGTGTTATTTACGCTTGTATTAAATGTGAATGAGTAATTATTGTCCTGGGTAATGCCTGAAGCTGTCTCAGATTGGGGCAATTGCCGATGTTGTGGCACAGCAGTTGCATATACAATGATACTGCCGGCATCAAATGAATTGATATTATTAGAGGAATCATTCGCATAAACCGTAACATTATGGGTGCCATCATGATCAGGAACATACGTAGCAGTGTAATTATCCGAATTCCTTTCGTTCAGTGTCACATTCTCCTGTCCTGCGTTCCATGTAAACTGTGCCCAAACAGTTGATACATTCAAATTATCCGAGACATTGGCGGTAACAGTCACATTCTCATATACTGCCTCTAACGCATCAGTGCTAAAGTGTGTTTCGTGAATGGTCGGCAGGATACCATCTTCTACTTGCAACGTGAGATTCATGGAGCGGCTATTTGGATAGGCAGTCGCATTTGACAATATGACCGTATCTTCCACTGTTGTCGGCGTCTCATTTACCGGAATGCTGTAATTGACAGGTAAGGAAGTATTAGTAGTATTACTGACTGTTTGATACGACGGTATTGTGATAAGATCAGAGATGTTTCCAGAGCGATTGATGCTGAAGTTGAGATCAATGTCACCGGTATTATTCAATGAAAGATTGATAGTGCCTGTGTCGTTGGTAAAAACAGTCTCAGTCGTATCACCGGCAAAGTCCCAGCGCTTATCAGTGATGGTCACAGTCATATTATTCTCTACAGAAGCATTCGTGCCATTCGCCTGTTCCCAGGTTGCTGTTTGATTTAGTGTGTAATTACCGGGCGGAATTGTGGTAAAGGCCGTAATATTATACACAGCCGTGCATTGGTCGCCCCCATCAGTCACATTTGTCTCTTCCACTTTGCCACAGCGTGTTGTTGTTGCGTTGGCGCTGAAGTTGGCTGGCACTGCCAGTGATATGTTGGTTGCATAGGCACCGCCCTGACCGGTGTTATTAAATGCCACAGAGAGTAAGAAACTTTCGTTGTGCAGATAACTTACCTTGCTAAGTTCAACAGATGATGTATTTGGTTCTACCTGACCACTGGTGGATGCAATGACTTCAATATCCTTATCTGCCGTATCATCGGTAAGTCGTGAACTATCTCTGGCAAATATATCAGCTGATTTTGTGCCGGCACTGCTGAAGGTCATGTTTTTTTGGTAGGTGCCATTATGTGAATCGCCGCTAACACGTGTCATTGTTTGTGTACCACCACTACGTCGGAGGACTGTATCAACTTTCACATTATCGGTTATCCGGGCTTCATACACGGCCGTTTCCTTGTCAACATCGACAAGGCCGTCGGTAGAGGGAGCATTGATGTCATATCGTTCTATGACTGGATCAGTATTGTCTTCAATCGTGATTGTTTCATTCAACGTTGCGTTGGTGACATTGTAGTAGAGAGAGGCATTATCATCAATGGAACAGGCAAGTGACACAACAGCTTCTTGCCGGTCATCGTTGTCGCTGTCTTGCGTGAATAATGATGCATAATCGGTTGG
>JAHENU010000038.1 GCA_018609855.1 Candidatus Nanohaloarchaea archaeon
AGCTGCAATGCCGGAGATATGTCCGGCACCCACAAAAGCAACAACGCTGTCGTATTCTGCATCTAATGCATATAGTGCCTGGGCCATCACAACATTACGTTGGGAAACCAGAACGGAGTATAACTGAGGAAACTGCCGCTCCATTTCTTTCAATAACGGTGCGATTTGCTCTTGACGAGGGACGCTGCTGACGTCCATGTGTTTCTGGGCCATACGACGTACAGGGGAGAGCGCACCTAGCAGTGAAGCCACGAGCTTAATCTTTTCAGCAGCCCGTATCAAACGCAATTGGTGAAGCGTTATGGCTATAGGCTGATCAATTAAAGCCACAGGGATGCTTTGTTGAGATGCTGCCGAAAACGCAGCACGCATATCCTGGCCTGGCATTATACCTGTTTCTCGACTAATCATGCGTTGCAGCCAGGTAATAAGACGTGGCACAATGCCACGGGCCTGATGGGCGTTTCCGTCCAGCAAAGCCTGTAATCTGTGCTGATCAAGCTCAATGGCTACGATATCTGGCTGCTTCTCCCCAATAAGAGCTGAGGCATCGGATACACTCTCTTGGGCAATATGCGATGTGCCTTTTAAAATAATCATAAAGACGTGTGTATATGAAGAGATAAAATACTACTGGGGGCGATTCGTTAAAAGGTAATCAAGCACTTCCCGGATAGTCTCCACTTCCTTTACCCGGATATCGGCTTGTTCCTCAATAGAAATGCGTTGTGAGCTTACTTCTTCGTTACAGAATTCCTCATCACCATAGTTGCGACAGGCCTCTGACCGCGTCACATTGCGTTCTATTGCTTGGTGAGGAGGCACTAATATCATCTCCTTACCGGCCTGTGCGGCAGCTCGGGCTTTTTCCAACACACCTGAAGCTGGACCAATAGTGCCATCATAGTGAATTGTGCCTGTTATTGTCACATCTTTATTCACGTTTTGATCTGTAATGGCTGCATAAGTTAAAGCAGTGGCCATTGCGCCGGCTGAAGAGCCTTCTATAGCGGGAGAGTTAATAGTCACAAAATAGCTGGTATCATAAGAATCCATGCTAACATTTGTTAGATTGTAAGCTATTTCTGCAGCTTTTCTGAGCGAATGCGCTGCATCTTCTTTCACAAGAATGTTAGCAATGTTAAGAAAAATATTGCCCTGTCCTTCCTCCACGGAAACAGTAATGGAGCCTAACACTCCTTTCTGTTCAGATGAAACAGCAGGAATGTCGGCGTTTTTGACCCTAATGGCTGGCGAATTGCTGAGATAGACTTTCTCTCGCTCAACCACATTCTGTACCACTTCGGGCGTTTGGCCAGGAGCAGCGGTATTGATGCCAAGTAAAAATGCCACGGTAAGAAGAATAATGCCGAGCAACGCAACCAATGCGTAATTAACATAGCGATGTATCTGTGTGTCGTTATCTGACTCTGCGGTTTCCTGAGACTGTGCTCCTGTATTGGGCATTACACTCTTTCCTCATCTGTAGCTTATAAAAGTATGGAAAAGAAAGGAACGCCGGAAGATGGATACTCTGCACCGCAGCAGGGGACGTACGCTATGTTCATGTCCGCGACCCCACAAGCATATAGTCCCTAGCTGAGGGCTGCTCCGATCAAGGCCTGACCCAGTTCACTAGACACTACATCCTGCAGGACAGACACTCCTTACAGAGCATACGGCTGCTCCGATACAGGTACCGCTCCTCCGGCTTCGGCCCCGTTGTAGAGGATTTACGGTTACAGGCCACCCCTCACGGCCCAGCCTATCCCGTTGAGTATTTCAGTACTACATATTTAAAAGCAATGAGAAGAGGTGTTACTGATAAAGGGTGGGTGTTCCCACACTTTTTTATGATGCAGCTGCTTCATCTCAGTATGGCTAGTGATGAATCTCGCTCTATCATGCTATGTCCGCGATGTGGCAGTACAGACATTGACGTCAATTACCAAAATCCGGCTGCTGTATTCTATGGGTTGTTTCAGAACGTGCATCGGTGCCGGCATTGTAACTACACAAGTGTATTTTTCCCGGAAGTGGCTGAAGATCAGGTACCAGAGGAGCCACAGCCAGCGGGGAAATTGGAAGAAGTACGGCACACCAACCTCTCCATGGGACTCGGTCTGGTGGGCATTTTTCAAATTCTCGGGCCATTAGGTCTGCTGGTCGGCATTGTGCTGCTGGCAACACAAACGGCAGTAATAGAAGCTATGGTGTTTTGGATTCCGGCACATATTGGTATTACAGTGGTCGGGTTTGGCACAAAACATATCAGACAAAGTGCTGTCTTGAGAGCTGTTGAGCTCGTGTTGATTCTCTATTGGGCAATGGGTATTGGATTTAGTTTATTAGGGGCAACCTAACAGCAAAATATCCAAACATTCGGAAGAAGAAACCATTTAAAAATGTAGCCTAAAACTTGAATATGAACTGGCAGGCACGATGCTTTACGGTCACTCCACTGTGTTGTCGGTAACGGATTCTCTTCATAGGTGAGGCGCTGTCATATTTTTCTTCTCTCTGCTGGGATGGCAGAGTGGCTATGCGGCCGGCTGCAGACCGGCAGACGGGGGTTCGAATCCCTCTCCCAGCTACTGCAAATGCAGTTAACCTAATGAACAAGTAGCCGATGGTAAAGTTCCTCAGAAGTGATGATATGGACAGATGGATAGCAAGCATAACACTCCTTATATTCACAGGAGCCGTAGCATTTGCACTGGGGCAGCTCGTACAATCCTCACAGTTCCAACCACTGGTAGAGCTCAACATCACGACAGGTACTATCATCGCAGTCCTCCTAACAGCGTTCCTGTTTGGCTTATGGCAACATACGAGGTGATAGCATGACGAATAACACACCACTAACACTGTACAACACGCTGACAAGAAAAAAAGAAGTATTTAAGCCGATTAATTCAGAAAAAGTCACGTGTTATAGCTGTGGCCCGACCGTTTACTGGTATGCACATATTGGGAATTTGCGTGCCTATGTCTTTACCGATGTCTTACGGCGAACGTTAGAGTATAATAACTATACGGTTCAGCATGTGATGAATATCACCGATTTCGGCCATCTGGAATCTGATGCGGACGAAGGTGAAGATAAAATGACAAAAGGCCTCAAGCGAGAAGGAATGGCTGTTACCATGAATAATATGCAGAAACTGGCTGATATGTATACAAACGCATTCTTTACCGATCTCCAGCGGCTCAATATCATTACACCAGAGATTACGCCACGTGCCAGCAACCACATACAGGAAGATATTCAACTAATTCAGCAGCTGGAAAGGAAGGGCTATGCTTACCACACAGATGATGGTATATATTTTGACACCCAACAGCTAGCGGATTACGGAAAATTGGCCAACCATCAGCAAACGGAAGAAAAGGCCGAAACTTACTCCCGTGTCCAACATACCGAAAAAAAGCATCAGCGGGATTTTGCCCTCTGGAAATTCAACAACAATTTAGGGTGGGACTCACCGTGGGGGTATGGCTTCCCGGGCTGGCATATAGAATGTTCGGTCATGAGCACGCAATATCTCGGGCAACCATTTGATATTCATACGGGCGGTATTGATCACATTCAAGTGCATCATACCAATGAAATTGCCCAGTCAGAGACTGCTTATGAGATGCCTATGGCGTATTATTGGCTGCATAACGCCTTCATCCAGGTCAATAGCAGCAAGATGGCCAAATCCGAAGGCAATATCTTAATCATGAATGATCTTATAGAAAAAGGTATACAGCCACTAGCATTCAAATATCTCTGTTTCACCGCTCACTATCGCTCCGAGCTGAATGTAACTGATCAGTCATTAGCTGCGGCGCAGCGATCCTACTATCGGCTGAAAGATATACTAGTGGAGTGCATGGAGGATGATAGCGAGTTTGATAGTGATATGGCAGACAAATATCGGCAGCAGTTTAAAGCGGCAATCAATGACGATCTGAATACAGCAGAAGCACTGGCAGTTGTGTGGGATCTCATCCGTTCTGATGTGCCGGACAGTCTGAAATATTATCTGGTAGAGGAATTTGACCAAGTCCTTGGCCTCCAATTGACCGAACCAGAAAGTTTTGACGTGCCTGAAGAAGTGCAGGAATTAGTAGAGAGACGGGAACAATTCCGACAGGAACAGCGATTTGCAGAGGCCGACCAGCTGCGAGAGGAGATCAAAGAAAAAGGTTTCTGGGTAGAGGATGCCGAAGACGGGCCCAAATTGCGCACATTACCGTCTCACTCACAGCGTATATAATACACACCAGGTGAAGAACGACAGTGCGTCCTTCAATGGCACGTACTCTCTATCCTCTTCCAGTTGCTCACAACAGCGCAACAATTCTTTCGCAATATGGTTTCCATGTTCATATGCATAAGAAGGTGTTTTCTCAATCTCTGTACCCGTTTCCTTGTCGCGAAGAATCGTTATGACATAATTCACAGCATACACCGGATTCGTTATAATGTTAATGTACCAGATATGTCTACCATCGATCTGAATTGGACGCTCTAACTCGGCATTAATTTGGTGCCACTCCATAAGATTGCCGCAGAAGACCAGTGGTAAGAAACACTTATAAATAGCCGACAGACGTACTATTCTATATGGCAGACATTCCGGAAGGACGGCTGATTGTATTTTGGATAATAGGAGCCTTGGCCATCCTCTTTGGCACCTGGATAGCTGGTCATGTGGAAACCGCCCTTGGAGTAACAACCGGTAGCTATGCACTGGCTTTATTGGTTGCCTTCCTGCTTATCCTCTTTGGCGGTCTCGCATGGATTGCGGTAGCAGTCACCGTCTCTCAAGAAGAAGAAGTATCTATGGAACAAATAAGAAAACAGACCCGATCATGAATCATTTGTAGCTTCTTCATCACTATCGGTCTGCGTAGCGTCCTTCTTCACCATATCGGCAGCACGATCTCCTAGCATACTCCGGACTTCTTCCACCCGATCTTTCTCTTTTTTGTCCATACGTGTGGTTCGGGATGCTGTCTTTATAAAAGTCACGCACAGTCTACAGGCTGCGGTCAAGTAGTGTAGCAAGCAAGAGGGAGAGGCACCATTTAAAGGAGTCGTATCCTCTTTCACGGCGTCCGGCGTATGTATTTAAAAAATTTCAGAGAGGGTGGCAGCCAGAAGCAATAGCCCGGTAGTGTAGTGGTCAATCATGGCGGGTTTTGGACAGCGCAATAGTGTGTCCAAACTGCTGAGCACGCATGTGCAATGATCTATAGGTGAAAAGCCACGCTGGAAGCGTCCCGTCGACCCAGGTTCGAGTCCTGGCCGGGCTATTTGGTTATGTGTGACCAGACGGCGCAACACATACGGATTTAAAATTGCATTGCGTTATCCTACTTTTAATGGACAACGTCATTCATTATGGAGACAATCCATTTCAACAGCAACTATTAGACTCACAGCTGCTAACCTTCCGTGATCGCGACACACCAGGATATTCTACTTTTTCATCTGCCAATAATCCCAAGTAGCACACTGCTTATCATATAGGATCAATTATGGCCGTTTACATGGCTAAACATTTATCCTATGAAGTTAAAAGCGTTATTACTCCGATGGGGGTTAGTAAACGGCAAACGGTTAAAAGCAGAAAACTATGGTATATTCGGCATAAAACGAGCAGCAGAACCTTTTGTCGAAGGCATGGGCGCTATATGGGATGTGCCAATACGGTATACCACCTTATCTCGTGACGATGAAATATTATTGTCAGAAGAATTAGAGACTGAAGACCTCTCACGGTTATACGATCGGCACGTATTCATCAGCGACATCATGCTAGCCGGCGGCGATAGTTTCAACACAGCGCTTGATATACTTCTTACACACAACCTGCACACACCAGTGGAGCGGTGGTCTGTGGTACCTCCGAAGGTATTCAGACTGTGCAGGAACACGTGAAGCAGACCTAGGGTCAAGCATTGCCATTGTTTGTAGCAGCCATAGATTCTGTTTTAGACGAAAATGGCTTCATTCGGCCGGGTTGTGGAGATGCAGGTGATGAAATATTTGGTGAAA
>JAHENU010000039.1 GCA_018609855.1 Candidatus Nanohaloarchaea archaeon
AGAAATGCTCTCTCTCCCAGGGGCACACGCTAGCGCCGCGGCCGTGCTCGTCAAGGTCTTGCTCGCTTCGCTGCGCTCCACCTTGACGGCGCGCGGCTCTCGGAGCTTGAAAAGAGATGGAGGGAGAGGCAAGCTTCTCTATAAACTAGCCTTGCCAATTTCTAATCTGCATACCCCTTTCAAGATAATCTTTGTCTGGATAGCAGGCAGTTTCATCGGGAAGAAGCATATCTTTGTTAAGCATATCTAGGAACTCCTCGCTTCTATCAGCTAAATTTTCTCTGCGAAGCATTTCAAGAGCACTATTGCTATAAAGAACTTGATATTCGGGATTGAATGCGATAATTGCTTTATCGTAGGCGGTATGATGAAGCACACAGAGGGCTAATCCATTTGCGATAGAGTCGTGGCTTCGTGGTTCGGCCACGGGAATGATGTGCGCAGCTTCCACAAGATCTAGTTGAGTACCACAAGCTGTACATGCATACCCATAGGCATCGAGTACATCTTCACGGAAACGCCAGTATCGAGCCTTTTTCTTGACAAGCGATACTATTTCTTGCCGTTCGTGTTCTACATTCGATAATATTGAATCGTCATGTAACCCCTCGGTTATAGCCCGATTGAGGAGTTCAGCTTCTCCTCGGTCTTCGCCAAGCTCATGAAAACGGACCTGATTAAGTGCATAATCCATAAGAAGGAATGGTTTGAAAGCAACGGCAATCTCTTCATTTGTCTTCTGTAATATCCGAATCCGTATTGCTCAGCGGCCTCAATTGCCGACCGTCTAACTTGGATTGAAGGCGATCTCCCTGTGAATGTCCTATGCCGAGAGCTATTGAATGCTGTAAAAGACTTTGTTTCCTCATGCCAGCCGAGAAGTAGTGTTCGGCTTCGCGATCCTTGCAATAGATCTAAACGATTCCCCGTAAGCCCTGTGATCTGAATCCGGTACTCGTCTTCGGGACGCCGTGCTCCTCCCCCGTGAGTTAGTGACCAGATGTAGACACGAAGATTGAGATATTCCTCACCACTAAAAACTTGGATCTCAAAGGGATGATCATGATCAAGAATATTATATAGCCAACCACTCTCTCTAATTGCGTTACACACTCTCTTTAATAAATCAGTCTTATTGAGTCTTTCCACTGGACTTAAAAGACACCTCTTCTCAACTAGCCATCAAGGAGTGACTCCATTCGGAATGTTGATTGCCTCTCAACCTCTTCTTTATCGTCCTCCTCGCGAGCCTCAAATCGAAACTGCGCGCCTTGGAGATACTCTTCAACTAGATCAAAGCAAAGCCAACGTCTGTTAAGGAATTCAGCTACTTCTCCGGTAACGCAGCTTCCGGCAAGTGGATCTAGCACAACGTCGTCCTCGGTTGTTAGGAAATTGATGAAAAATTCCGGCAGCTGGGCGGGAAACCGTGCAGGATGTTCCTTAATTCCCGACTCGCGACATCGCCGCTGATAGTAACTGTTGGACTCAGTATTGGCGAAGGCAAGCAGGTTCGGTGGAATAGCCCCCTGATTGTCTTTCTGAAACTTATCAGAAATTTCATGACCTGATGGACGTTTCTTCGGTGTATATCCGTTCTTGATTAATTTCTTCATTGAATCGCTGTATGGCTTGAGTACGTTTCGATTATTAGCCTTTGGGAATTCCGATTTAGAAAACCACCAGACATGATTCACTGCGTCTTTGACACGGATACGGCGAACAGTAACCCATTCGGCGGGCGTAGGCAGTTTCGAGGGGTTATACCAATAAAAATCCTGCGCCAAATGGAATGTTTCACAGATCGCTAATAGAAGCCGAAAATGGTAGAGCGATCGTACCGGCTTGCCTTTGATCCACGTGCCACCAATATCGAGCACAAAACTGCCATCATCAGTCAAAACACGATAGAAATCTGGAATAAATTGGCGGAACCAATCCACATACTCGTCATGACCAACATTTCCATATTCTTTCTTGCGCTGAAGAGCAAACGGCGGCGAAGTAATAATAAGGTTGATGGAATTATCAGGTAACTGCTTGAGGAGATCGAAAGCATCCCCATGATAAGCAGATCCCATACTTGTCTCGAAATACGGCTGTTGTAGTTTCCGTGTCATATCTCAAGTTTTTTGATTTTCATCGCGCGATCTGCCTCGCGGTTAAGAGCATGCACAATTGCCACGGGATTCTCGGCTATAGCCTCAAGGTCAGCCCCGTCCAAGAAGGCAATGTGCATGTTTGTATCCTCCAAGATGCGCTTCGCATACTCACGAGCCTTAGGGGAGATATTACCAGCCCCGACGACCAGTATGACACTTGACTTTAGAAGCGGAACCAGGCCTACTTCACGAGCAACGTCGTCATTACTAATAACATCGGTGTTCTTGCACTGAATCTGCCAGCGACTGAAGATCAAGCGCTTCCCCTCTACAAGCACATCAACTTCCGCGCCGCCGCTCTCGCGTCCTCTGCGACGCCAAGATACGAACTCAAGGTCTAAGAGCCGCATAAGATAAGCTGATAAGTACTCAAGTGCTTTGCCTTTCGTGTGAGTATTATCTGAATTCATTTCCTCTAAGATCTCAGCGAACGACTTTCGTAGGAGCTCTCGGAAGGGTAGGTTGGCTCGATCAGCGATCGCTTGTAAAATCGGTATCAAAACATCAGATTCCAAGCCTTCGCTAGGAGTAACCTGGTGAGGTTTTGCACCTCTCCCTTCCGTTGCCTTCTCTACACTGAGATAGCCGGTCTCTTCTAAGGGATACAGAACCTGCTTGGGGAGGGCTTTCTCACTGAACTCGACCCCGTAGAGATTGTGAGCATATTCAGCGATTTCATGTGAATTGAAGGGGCCATCGCCCCCTAGCAATGCAAGAGCGCGGAGATAAGCACGCTGTTCCTCGGAGAGTCCTCGAAGTGCCTCGATCTGTTCTTCACTCGCACCGATTAAAGCCTCGATGCGGTGTGTATCAACGTCATACCTGTCATTGAAAACACCAGCCATCTCAAGCCACATGCGCATAGCGCTCACGTACATAGATCCCGACGGCACTTCTATTCCTCTTTGTCGAAGCTCGCGGTGTATAGTCTCAAGATTTATGGTATGCCCCGCTGCTTCCATATCTTGAATAACCTGAATGAGATCCAATCCTTTAAGATTCAGTAATATATGCTGTGCAAATCGTCCATATAGTTGTTCTGGACTAGATGATAGACCACAAAGCTCTTGACCTAAATCAGTGAGATGCCCATCGTCGTCAATGAGGCCATAAGATTGGATTGCCCATACTGTGTTGTACGCAAGCTTGTTTGGATCTCCCTTAGTTGCAAAAAACGTACTTTTTATGCCCGCATGGATGCTATCGAGATCACCATCGTTGCGTTCTAGTATCCCCAGCAACTGCGGCAGGTCAGTCTGTGTGGGCGTAAATTGTCCACCATATGGCAGATCGCTCTTTGAATTACTCATAATCCTTAGATTATTTTACAATGTCAGCGTAACACGGCTTTAAGTATACAGTAAGGGTAGAGGTTGTTAAGTAATATGCGCAACCGAAATCCCGAAAGCTTCCTTATCACCTCGTACAGGGCGAAGCTTCTCCATACCTCACACCGCTCACATACAGTGCTGCCGATCACGTACTTTCTTGTTATAGTAAGAAACCGCTTAGCGTAAAGCAGAATCAGGTACTAAACATAACTTTCTCGATTGATAAGAACAATGATTTACT
>JAHENU010000040.1 GCA_018609855.1 Candidatus Nanohaloarchaea archaeon
CATCGCTCTTCAGCCATCGTCATCACCACCTGCTGTCTCAGCAGTGCCTGCTGTTGATGAAGACAACGTTTCATCCAAAAGCACTTTAATTTCGGATTCTTTTTCAGGCGGCATCATATAGCTAGGAATGGTAATAATTTGACCGCTAACGGCAACATGCCCGTGCACAATACGTTGTCGAGCTTGTTTGACCGTACTTGCATATCCGCGTCGTTGCACAATCGTTTGTAAACGCCTATTTAAAATATCCCGTACCGTGAGTTTTAACACATCCTCTAAATGAGCATCATGAGGGAGCAACCCCATGGCATGAAGTTTTTGCAACAACGTCTGTTGTTGCTCTTGATTAGTGTCTGAAATTAGCTCTCGAGCTTGTCGCCGCATCTGACGGACTTTTTCCTCAGCTTTCCATAATTCCTTTTTGTTTTTTAACCCGTATTCTGTCATAAGACTCTTTTCAGATAAAATACGTTGTTTCTCAAACGCCTTCCGTGGTGATGAGTAGGTGGCCCGCGATTGTCGCATTATATCACTCTATTGTTTTTTCCGTGAGACACCGATACTATAGTCTCCGCGGAAACTTGATTTTGTTTTTTGGCCGCGCACAGGCAAATCCAGCGCATGCCGAACGCCACGATATGCTTTCATTTTCTGTAACCGACGCACATCAAATTCGTGAGTAATATCTAATTGTGGTCCGACTATATGTGTGTTCTTGCCAGATTTACTATCTTTCCGGCGATTCACTAACCAATCAGGTATGCTGTATGCATCAGGTTCGTTGATGGCACCCTCTATTTGTTCTATTTCATTTTCAGACAACTCTTCAATCAGTTTAAAGGTATCAATTCCTAATGCTGATATAATGCCGTTAGCAAACACAACACCGATGCCTTTTACTGTTTGCAAACCGGCAACGACGTGTTGGCTACCATCAATGTCGGTATCATGAATCCGAATTATATTTACTTCCTCTTCAGCCATAGTGACTCCCTCTGATGTAATAAAGATACTTTTAAAAAATGCATTGGCAAGGTCGCCAGAAAGTCCGCTCATTTGCACACGGCCTTCTCCTTCTGATAGCATTATCAGAGCCTAAGACCTGAAAAAGGCCATACTTGAGCGACATTCATACCATTTGGAATTTAATCTTCTATTGCATTGCACGAACTTTGTAACTGACGATAGCCCCGCCAGGACTCGAACCTGGGTCACGAGGACCAGAACCTCGCATGATTGACCACTACACTACGGGGCTGTGATAGCCTGTTTCTATGAAAAAGACATTTTTGCCTCACCTTTTAATGTTTATCTCTCCGCCTCCCTCTTTCACAATAGCAGGCACTAAAGGCAATACTGTTCAGAACATTCTCTCGCTTATGTAAGATATTCTTGCACGGATTTCTGTTGGCTGGGAGCCGGATTTAGAAGAAGCTTTTCTGTCCACCCAGTCCAAAAACCTCCACCAAAAAGAGGGTCTTCAGAACCTCCATTGGATTTGCGAACTGAATCCTACAGTTCGCCGGGAGCCGGATTCGAACCGGCGCGTGCCAAAGGCACACCCGCTCTCTTGGAACTGCTATTTCAGATCATTGAAGCCTATACTTCTCATCCCTTGAGTGAAGATCAAAGAGCGGTTATGAGTAACCGCTCGTGATGATCGACCTTTCAGAAGGTCGCTCAAGGCGGGCACGTTGGGCCGCTCCGCCATCCCGGCATCAGTAGTATATCAATCGCTCCGTCGCAATCTCTTTAAAGTTTTCTTCAATACGTTGCCAGGCCTCGTGTACACCGCTCCCGGTAATGGCAAGAAGGAGCTTATAGGGATGCACCCACGAAACGGTCAACGACTCGGTGTTAAATGCAAATCCTTCATCCGCTTCTTCTTCTAACCTATCGCGATATGCGGCCGTCTGTTCGGCAAACGTAGCGGCTGAGATGATGTTCAGTTGCGTTAATAGCTGTTCTATCGCCTCAAGCTCACGATCACCGTCTACATATTGGAATTTGACGATGATGGCTTGCTGATCAGGTACGGTCCCTATATCTATGTCTGGATGTTCATACGCATCCAATATCGTCACCATGGCGCCAGAGGAGAGGAACTGACGCTGCTCTGCAAATGTAGAAAAGACACAGAAACTATACCCGCGACGATAAACTCCCTCAGTGCTCGCAAACTCTATATTGGAATTTTTCTGAAGAGACCCAGGAAGGAAATTGCCGTCTGCAATAATCCCGTCGTCTGTTATCTGAAAACCATCTTTTACAGTGACGATAGGCGTCTCTTTGCTACTACTTACACCAAATGCATACCATGTGGTCATAGATAGTCATTGTTGGAAAGCTATAAACAACTATTGCGAGAAAGAATCCAACCGCTGCTGTGTCGGCTGCAGCCGTTCCGTTCCTGTAGACGTATCAGCATTAGTATCCAGTACGATCTGCCCGTATGTCCCATCATAGCCCGGTAACACTGTGAGCTCGTGCCGCCGTGCCAGTGTAACGGCCTGTGCCAATGTTTCATTGGTCATTTCTACCAGATCCTCATACGGCGCTTCCAACAAAACCGTGTATTCGGTTCCATACCGCTCGATCAGCTGATTGAAGACACGCCAGACGGTTTTGGAAAAAATCTGCTTGACACCATAGGCAAAACTGATTAATTCACTGAGCGGAATCAGACGAACAAACTCCTCTTGTGCCGGCACTTCTGTCGGTGATCTATCCGCCAACGCTTCCACGCGATATTCAACACCGCGAGTGAGTGGTTTGCCACACTGCGGACAGACACCGCCATACTGTCGTGTTTCCTCAGGGGAGAATCGCACGTTGCAGCTTCTGTGTCCATCATAATGATACTTGCCATAGTTCGGATCAGTTTCAATCGTCTGCACCAGTCCTTGCTTAGTCCTGATGGCCTCAATAATCTTTTCATAACTCAGCTGTTCCTTTTCAATATCAAACGCCGTCGCCTCTCTCCCAATGCGCCAGGGCCAGAAACTATGCAAATCAGAAAAGCTTACCATGTTAACATTGTCCAATTGCGATAAGCGCCGGTTCATGGCGGGATCTGAAGACATGCCAGTCTCAATTGCATGAATATGCTTGGTCATCTCCTGAAAACACTCCTGCAAGGAATCAAAGCCAGAATTGGCACCAAACAACGAAAACCAGGGCGTCCAGACATGAGCAGGAATAATTTCAATCTCATTGCTAATCTCTTTCATTCGTTCTACCAGCTCAACAGATGTCATGCCAAAAATCGGCCGCCCATCATAATCCAGCCGCCCCTGTGAGGCCAAAAATTCCGTAATCTGATTAGCCACGTCGCGATTGGGCGCATAGAGTAAATGGTGAATCCGTCTTCCTTGTCCGCCTTGTGTATAGATCAAAGACACTTCTGTCTGCCAGACGAACGGAAAATTATGCTCTGTGTATAAAATACCGTCCTGCTCTTCCAGTTGGTTTAATTCCTTCCGCCATAACGGATGCTGAAAATCTCCTGTCCCTAACAAGTCCAGCCCTTTTACACGAGCATAGTGTTCTAGATGAGGAATATCAATTTTCTTACTACAGGCCTGCGCATAGCGGCTGTGAATATGGAGATCACCAATAAGCATGGAACAATAGTATTGCCGAGAGATAAAAAATATTTGCTACCCGTACAACTTCTGCAGCGAAATACCGCTGACCAGCAACATGAAGAGCGAAAAATGTATGAACAGAGAATCTCTTCCTGCTAGGGCCAACACCTACAACTCAACACCGAAAGCAGCTAATACCCTCAAAATGGCACTGTTTATCACCGTACGTGTGTTTTGTATGCGTCCAATCGCTATGCCGACTACTCAGGTGGCAATTATGAGCTAAGGAATAGCCAGTCAAGATGTAAGATTAGCGCAATAAGAAAAGGAGTGTGAAAGTGGCACTGGCTTTAGTTGACAATATCATATACGCCGTCAGATGGGCGACATACGATATAGAGAAAGGGCAACAAGAGAGCTCTTAAAGCAATGACAATAGCGAGGATTCATTTACGAACTAAATGTAGATAATATTGGTTCATACGAGTCCATCCGTTTCTTTGTATTTAAAATTACAGCTACTTTCAGTAGACATCCCGCTCCATAAACACTCTCTCCGTAGATACCGCCTGTCCTTTATTTTTCTTTGATATTTCTTGAGAGGACCTATCCGCTTCTCCCAGTGATATCAATTCCCCTTTCAGAGAGAGGACAGCCACCATATCCCCTTCCACAATACCGTCCTGCAAATGTGCAATCCCGCCAACACCGAGAGAGGCACCATGGCATAATGACGGGATGGCTGAATCTTTTACCCTCACTTGTTTCAGATGCGCAACACCTTTCTCGATCGGATACACACACTGATCTAAAAAATGTGATTCATCATTTTGCCAAAACGTCAATTGGTCTTGCAGATCCTGCAAATAGACCAGTTCCTCTTCCTGGATGCAGCCGGATTGCGTCCTTCGTAAATCAGTCATCCATCCTTCAGTTCCCAATGCTTGGCCAAACTGCTCACAGAACACTCTGACATAAAATCCTTTCTCACATCCTATTCTAAACAGCACATGTGTGTCGGCGACATCCAAAATAGAGAGATAGTGTAACTGCCGCTGGCGGGCCTGCCGCTTTACCGCCGCCATTTTCGGAGGAGTCTGCTCAATTGTACCGATAAATTTATTTCCTACGCGTTCAGCAGCATCCCAATCTACAGGACTGTTCACTTCCATTAAACACACATACTCTTTATTTGTGTTCTTCAACGCCCCCAATACTTTAGTCCCTCGACCCAATGCAATTGGCAATACACCAGTCACATGCGGATCTAGGGTGCCCGCATGTCCAGTTTTAGTCACAGAAAATAAGTCCTTAGCCCATGCGGATATTTGATGTGAGGTTGGCCCATATGGTTTATCCACTAATACCAACCCATTTTTCAATCGGGCCGCGAGACTACGTTCTGTTGGCCAGCCTCCTTTAGCGGGATTAGTCTCAGCCTCTTCACGGACAATCCACTCTTCTTTTGGCAATAATTGCTGCCCCTTCATCTACAACACCCACCGATCCCGTGTAATAATTGTTTTTCTCAATGCACACCCATCAGCTTCCGCACAATGATAGATATAGGAATGGTGAGAATGATATAGAAGCCCAACCACTCAAGAGAGCTGCCAATGAGTGGAAGGGAAAATGGCAATTGGAAGAACACTAATGACATGCTAATGTTCGGTTGCTCCTCCTGCACAAAGAGAAACTTAGTTGTCTGATTGCTAAACCCACGCACCTGCCATTCTGTGTCATCAACACTTACATACTCACCTACAGAAACCATTGTGCCGTTCACTATAGCAGTGTCATTGTCTGGCATATAGGTAATCGGTGTGTTCAATGACTGATAGTTTAATGTGCCACTATATGAGCCATTATCCTGAGACAGCATCACATTTTGATCAAAGGTTGCATGGAGATACGGCAGAATCAGCAGTACGGCAACCATTGTAATCAACATGGGTTTCATTTGCTGCTTTAGCATACTCATATTGGCCTCCATACTCTTATTCATAAACTGATTCATTTTTTCAGTATCATCATTCTTTTTGGCCTCCTCCATCTTTTCTTTCATCTGTTTTACTTCTTGCTTCAGTTGTTTCATCTCTTCTTGATCAGTAGTGAATTTGTGAATCAGTGAAATAACAATAGAAATCAATAATGCCATGAACGCTACCGTCAGTTTTGCGCCGATATCCAGCCCCTGAAAGGTGAGAAGACCGGAGAACACCATATCGTACGCTTGAAACAAGCCTTCGACCATTGTCTACCACCACGAACGAGCCTATAAAAATCTATTCCTTTGCCTTTTTGAAAAAGGCAGTACATATGATGAACCAGTCCGTTCATCAAATCATTTCATAGTTCCCTGCATGAACTTATTTGCAGAGTCCTTCGTCATGCTTAAGACAAGAGTCATTTCCAAAGCTTTTATTTACGAACCGGTTCAGTTACGGCATAAACTTTCGCAACATCGGATGCATATCCTCCATGTGCTGCTTTGCTAATTCTTCATAGAGTTGGAACGTAATCATGACTGTCAGCAAAATACCGGTTCCTGTGCCAATGGCATTCGTCCAATTGGCAAATGCTGCCAAGAATCCGATAAAAGCTCCGCCAAGCACAGTCAGTGCAGGAATATACCGATTGAGGATCTTTACAATCACGCGCTTATCTCGCCGAAAGCCTGGAATTTGCATACCGCTGGAATGGATTTGATCTGCTACACTGTCTGGATCTTGGCCAGAGGTCCGCATCCAAAACACAGAAAACACGACAGCGCCGACTACATAAAAAGCTGTATAGATGATAACACGTAAAACTTCGACCGCTGTTATCTGCAATTGAATAAGGTCAGACATGAAGTTTGTCGGTGCAGATAAGAAATACATTAATGAATTCGGTGAGGGTGTGTTATTAGTAAAGTTACCGATAAGATGGAAATTACCGATCACAACATCTATGCCCTGGTTTGACAATAACTGCGCTATCAAATTTAATTGTGCCAACAACGCCGAAATAAGAATGACAGGAAGGACGCTCGTGTAAATGAATTTCAAAGGCCATTTACGGCCAAAGCC
>JAHENU010000041.1 GCA_018609855.1 Candidatus Nanohaloarchaea archaeon
GCCTCCGCAGCTAAAATAGCGTTTGTGGTCAGTTGATAATGGGGAAGTTTCACTCCTTTCGGTGACGCGCTGGTGCCTGAAGTATAGCATAGTTCGGCCAAATGTTCGTGTGGATCAATTTGCGGTGTCTGGAAGGAATTGCTCATCCCTTCTTCGATAAGTCTATCTAATGTATTCTCTTCACCTTCGCTGAATTTTGGAGGTGCGAATCCATCGCCGAGGGAGATAACAGAGTATAGATGATATTGTTGGCGAAAGTGGTCGGCCAGCTCATCCGCCACTATGGCATAGGCGGCATCACTGTCATGCATAATATGGCCTTCCCATCTATTGTATGGTATTCTGGCAGTCTGTTTGTCCGGAATAATTTGGACGACAGCGGCCCCTGCTTTCTGAATTCCTAAATATGCCAGCATTCCTCGGGGGCTGTCATGCGCAAACAGCGCGATGTGGTCTTTTGGTGTAACGCCTCCATATTGTAATCCGGCAGCAACCGCATCCGATAGCTCATCAAGATCTTTATAGGAGAGAGAAAACATCTCATTGTCATTGCTTAAATACGATACAGCAGGAAGCCATGGGACAGACTGAGCGGCCTCCTGTAACAAATCAGGTATTGTCAGCGGATGTTGTTTATTTTCAATTTCTTCCATAGAGATCCCCTATATTAGTCATTCATGTTGTGAGTGGTTACAGTGTAAATTGCTCCTCTTTCTTTTTACGTGTTTGTTACCCTTTCGCAAAGGAACTATACCCGCTATTATGTAGAATTACATGACTCGTAGAGATGATTTGCCGAAACAAAGAGAAGCATTTATAAATATCACGGGCGGGCTTTTGTAATCTGAGTGATAACATGGGTATGCGACCAGCGAAGATCTATCGGGATCCACCGAATCAGCCGTTTACACGGAAGGCAAATGTGAAAGAAAAAGCCTATATTAGCGGTGTACCTGCCCCACGCATTGCCCGCTACGAAAATGGTAATGCAGACAGAGCAAAAACGGAAGGATTTGACAGTCAGGTGAACATATCTTTAACAGAAGATTGCTGCGTCCGTAGCAACGCATTAGAGGCGGCCCGAGTCGCTGCTAACTCGTATCTTCGGAAGAACGTAGAGACGAAGCATTACTATCTCCGCATTCATGTATATCCGCACCACATCCTCCGTTACCATCCATTAGCTGGTGTCGCTCAGGCAGATCGATATTATGAAGGAATGCGACGTCCATTTGGTCGGCCAGATGGTACAGCAGCTATCTGTAATGCTGGCCAGACGGTGATTTCTGCACAGGTGGATTCACGACATACACGCCAGGCTCGTGAGGCGTTGCGTCGAGCCGGGAATAAATTCCCGGTAAGTGTAAACATTCGGGTTGCGTAAAAACCCCCTAAGCTTTAAAAGTTGAAGATCCTTTACACATATGACTGTACAGTGGGTCCATGATGACGCTATAGAAATAAATGGCACGGCTGGCTATCTCCACGCTATTGCTCAACAATTTCGACAAAATGAAGTAGCCGTACCTCACGCCTTTGTGATTGAGGACGGAGTATTCCGCAGATTATTGGAAGAAACTGGCATTCAACAGCGGTTGGAAGAGTTGCTTTCACAGCAATCTGATGTACAACAGATTTCTTCACGGATTCAGCAATTGCTTATGAATGCTTCCTTTTCACCAGCTGATAGGAATGCATTGATTCAAGCATATCAACAGATTGGTATGGCTGACGAGGTGCGTCGAGCAGGAGGGGAGGCATTAGAGTTGGTGTCGGGCCGTGAACAACAACCGGTCACGCTTGTAGCGAATGATCCTATGCTAGACATAACACCGAAACAATGGAACGCACGCGGTCAAACTGGGTTTTTAGAAGCCGTTCTCTCTATGTATGCTTCCTTTTTCTCCCCTGCTATGTTACTAGCATTTCGTAATACGCAATTAGAGCGCGATTGTAGCATCGTCGTTCAGACATTTTCTGTACCAGATCAGTATTGTGTGGTGTATACTCAAGATCCTCGTGATAATGCGGAGGCTTTGCTAGTAGAATCTGCTTATGGACTGCCGCATGTGTTTGATAGCGATCAGGTTGATTTACACGTCGTTGATAAAGAAACGGGTGAAATCGCAGAAGAACATATCGCTACAAAACATATACAGTATACTATTGATGCATTACATGGGACGATACAACCAGAAGCAGTTCCCTCTGAACGTCAGGAAGACAGCTCAATGCACATGCAGTTGTTGAGTAGAGCGCTACATTTAGCATTAAAAATAGAGAGTTTGTGCGGTATCGCCGTCCGTGCAGAACTGGCTGTTGAAAAAGAGCAATTCACATTAGTTGATATTGCACCAGTCCGATCAGTACGGACGCCTGAGCGACGGCACATAGATAGTGAACAGGTAGGATATGGAGTTGGTGCTGCATATGGTACGACAGACGGTTATTTGGTTACTTGGGATGAGTATGGACGTGTTACAGCTTCTGAGTCTATTGTGCACATAAGTCGGCCACCGTATGATGGTTATGCAGCGCTGTTAACCGCAAATGGTATTGTATGCGAACATGGATCGCTGTCAGGAACTTTGGCTCAGATGGCGCGAGAGGTGCAAGTACCTTGTATTATTAAATCCACCGTGAACCAGATAAGGAGCGATCAAACCCTGACATTAGATACATTTGTTGGCAGATTGTTACAATCACCTTCCTCTTCGGTTCTACATCCAGATTCACAGCAAGAATTTATCTCCTCCGTTTCACACCCCATAACCGGCACGACAATACTGGTAACAGAACCACAAGAAATGCATTATGCCGATGGCTGTCTCATTCGGAACCTTGTTGATGATACAAGTCTTACGGGATTACGCAACTTCTATGTTCCCTCGTGTATTTGGTTATACGAAACAGCTGTTTCTTCTATGACTAACAGCAATCTTCCTGTGTTAGATACGTCCAACACATCTTCGCACACAGCTGAACATAGTAATGGAGCAGTTATTTCTGATTTTGCGACTTTAGTGGAATGTGAAGACAGGATTGGTTCTTATTCGTACATAGCTGTGGAATTTGCTGCTTTACTTAATGATACACAACAACATGATACTGCCGCAGTCATCAAAGCGATTCGACGAATTCGGAATGCAACGAAAGCTACTGTGTGTGTGGTTTTAGATAAAACAGTTTCACCGGAGAATATTGAACGCTGCCTTTATGCCGGTGCTGATGCATTCGCTGTTGCTCCCTCAGCACTGTCTTCGGCAATATATTGGATAGCGAAAAAGGAACAGCAACTTCTTCTGCGCTCCGCTATTGTGATACAGGAGCGGCAGAGACGACAATCCGATACATGGTAGACCGGGCAGAGAAGCATCTTTTTAAACCTTGTTCTCCCCAGCCGGCTATGGATCGGACAGCAATCTACGATGATATAGCAAATCAAGGCTATACGGTAGTGGGGGTGCAGTGTCCCGACGGGATGAAAGACACGGCTATGAATGTGGCACAGGATTTACGAGAACAAGGAAAAACGCCCGTAATTGTCAGTGCCAGTGCATTTGGTGCTTGTGATCTCGCTGATGAGACTGTAATGAAAATGGGAGCAGAATGTTTGATTCATATTGGCCATTCAAAATTCTACGTGGGCGGCCAACCCATTGAAGGCAAAATACCCGTCTATTACATGGTGGAAGGACTTGACTGGGACATTCTTTCTGTATTGGACGACCACCTTGATCAGGTGCCAGAAGAGACTGTTGGCATTGTTACAGTTGGTCAACATATGCATATGGTTGAAGAAGTCAAAGCATTTTTGGAAGA
>JAHENU010000042.1 GCA_018609855.1 Candidatus Nanohaloarchaea archaeon
AGGAGAAGTTGTGCCTGAGGGCGCATACGGTTCTCCTGATGCATTGCCTCAGGGATATGCAGATGGCACGAAACAACGGATATTTGTTGACGTATTTGCTGATTCTATAGAAGAGCGGGCAGCAGCATTAAAACAGGAGTATAGTTGGAAACCGTCCTCCGTTCTTGTAAGTGAGACACAGGCGCTTGCGTATGACGAGCAAATTCTCTACTATGTCGGTGCCACCTTTCTGGCAGATGAGGCATGATTTTATATAACGTGTCTGCGGAAGATTGAGGATATGGCAGAATTTACCGTGCCGGTTCAGCGGACTGAGATGGTAGCCAAGGACACGTTGGCAGTGTACTTAGATGTGTCTAATATCTCCTATAGCTGGAAGCCCGGCCAAAACACGACTTTTGAATTGCCAGAGCCCGCCCATACTGACGCTGATGGGAATGTGCGGCGGTTTACGCTTGCAAATGCGCCTAACGCTCAAGAGATTATGATTGCGACCCGGATTCGAGATGAGTCGGCCTTTAAGGAGAGTCTCTCTGAGGTGTCTGCAGGTGATTCAGTGGTAATAGAAGAGGCTTCTGGGCTGTTTACGCCGCATCAGGATACCAGTAAACCATTGGTGTGTCTGGCTGGCGGTATCGGCATTACGCCGTTTCGGAGCATGCTAGAATGGAAGATAGAGCAGGATTCCGATCATGAGATGTGGCTGTTTTACTCAAATACGACCCGTGCTTTAGCTTCATTTCTGGATGAACTGCAGGACTGGGATCACCAGCATGTGGATATTCAGGTTGTTCCCACGTTGACCCGAGAGGAGCCAGAGGACTGGCCGTATGAGACAGGTCGCATTGATGCTGAGATGCTACGGGATTACGTGGATACAGAGACATTTGAAGAAGCTATTTTCTATGTGGCTGGGCCGCCGAACATGGTGGAGGCCATGGTGCAAATGCTGGTTGACATGGGTGTGGATGAAGGCAGGATTAAATATGAGCAGTTTTCTGGGTATTGAAAATGGGTTTGATCGGTATCTGGGTCGGTTGTGTAAGTACTTTTCCCAACGAATGCATATTGACAGAGATCCTGATTTTTGAGTGAGGCATACATACGTGAGAATACGCATGTAGTTCATTAGCTGCAATTCTAAAAAAGTAGTTGCATGAAGAAGGATATGAGCTCCTCAAAAGATGTTGACACAACGTACGACTTTTATTCTCTTTTTACCTCAGTCCTGCAATTGCCAGCACCTCTGGCACAGTATCTTGAAGAAACTATAGAAAGCCGGCAGCAGTATGGATCCGACCAGCTTGCGGCCTTGTGCCAACAACAGCTTTACGAATATATACCGTTCGATAATCGTGCTGAGCACCTCTCAGCAGAAATAGACCGTGCCGGTGACGTGCCTATTAAAGGATTTGAATTGGAACGGCATCATGTGTACGATGCTGAAGTCAATCGCTATCTACCATGGGACGTCATAGCGGAGGGCAATACACCGCCTCCTGCGGTTGATCTCGATATCCGATATAATTCAAAAACCGACATGCTCTTTCTGTATATGGAGCAACAGAATGCTCTTGGCTATGTCATGCCACTAGATCCTCTGATAAAAGACACCGTGCCATCTGAAGATACGGTGGCACTTACCTCCCGTCATTATATCATCCCCATTACTTACGGACACCAGGAACAAGAGAGTACTGAAGTTTCGACAGTTGTCACTGGACTCTATGGTGGTGAGTTAGCTGTCAGTGCGTATGGAAAATCTCCGGTAGCACCGTCAGCAATACATGCACCAGAACTATCTTATCTCTACAACGCCGGGCGCTTAAATGCTTTTGGAAAGGCAAGCGCTGTATCGATTGACGTATTGACAGGAACACTGGATTTGGGTGCCAAATCACGACGGGAAGCGTATGCGTTATACCAGCACCATCCAGCCCAGAATCTTGAGAGTGCCAGCAAGCTTTTAGTAGATTTAATTGCGATGCGGGAGGAAGGCGGATATTCCGTGGAGGAAGAGGCGCTGCAGCTGTATCAGGATTTTGCAGAGAGATATACACAATTGACGCATGACAATGCATTTGTCCCTGATGCCGGAGCCACAGCGGTGCGGCATATTGTTGCCAGCATTATGGATTCCCGACAGCATCATAAAAGACAGCCAGACACCACTTATGTTCGACGATTACGGCACGCATATAATTGCTTAGTGGCTCCTGATAGATGGTATACAGCAGCGGCAGCGGAGATTGATGTTGACACTGCACAGCAGGTGTGGGTCGTTGCTCAGGAAATGCAGAGCCAGACTGAATGGCGATCCCTGTTGGCATCACAAGCGCCTTATACCAGCGATCTCGCGTTTAATTCGCTGCTATATCGCTAGCCAGCCATGTCTCATGGGCGTATAACAATATACAGCGTGGCTTTAATTCGAGGAAGTGTGCGAAGTGCGTATAGGCGGTGGCCACAGGAAATGCAATTCCTTTCCCGCTGGCTGTCTTTCTCGAATAAGAAAGGGTTTGCCCGGTTCAGCAATAATGTCCCAGTAATAGTCCTCAATCGCTCTCTCGTTTTCTAACGGAGCGATGTTATATCTTCTACAGAGATTGACTGCATATCTGCTAATTGCCTGGTTGGCTGCTGTAATAGCTGCATATACCGGGCGGTCATCGGCATATCTGGTCTGTGCATAGCCACAGAACAATTGATTAAGGAGGGTGTACGCCATATCCTCTGCTCTGAGGTCAAGAGCTGCCATGCTTACTTTGCTCTGTTCATCGTCATAGGCGGTGATAGCCATAATGGCTTCATCTTGTGTGTGTTGCTCACCAAGCTGTGTCTTTTCACTCACTACCGCCCGCGGTGAGGTGAAATACGATAGCTGTGCATAGGCTTCATCAAATGCTTCCTGTGCTGGGACATAGATTTGGTTGAATGGTTCTTCCATAGCCACTCCGCCACCCGTTATATTTAAAATGTTAGCTCTCCGGCCGTGCACACTACGTTTCACGTGCTGTAATGTCTGTTTTGAGGAAGAATGAGGAAATTAATAATGCTTCTGTTGGATACTGTGCACACTATCAGGTGTAATGTGCCAGTGCTGTGCAAGTAAAGATAAGCAGAGCATTCTTTAATCTTGTTGCCAAGTGGTTGGTATGCGCTCGACAGTGCAGGACTATCTGGTCTCGGAGCTGGGTATGCCTTCACCGCTCGCCAAACACATCGATTGGTATATGGAGGCAGCTGATCGGCGTGCCAACCAGTATGTGAAACGGGCAGATTGGCAGTATAAACGCTGGCGAGACAGCGAATTAACCACGCTGCACAAACATTTGGCACACTGGTTAGATGATCATGCGGCCGTGCCGATACTGCAATATGAAGTACGGCGGGACGATGTAGCTACAGCGCAGGAATCGGTGCCGTCATTTGATATGGATCTCTATTATGATGCAGCACATCAGGACGTGGTGTGTCGGGTGAAGAAAGACCGGCTCGGTGTCTATCGCATTCCGCTCGATCCGCGGGTGAAAGACGCAGTACCTTCGGAGGCGCAGCAGGCCATTGATCACGGCCAGCGTTCCGTGTTGCATTTGCCGCTGTCTGTAGGGGAGTCGATTGTTGCAAACGATGACCGCCAGATTGTCACCCTGCCGAATGGGAGGGCCGGATATGTTGATGAATATGGCGCGTTGATAGGCAATACCCATAATTCACCTCATTCACAAGTGGCACAATTATTCTATGAAGC
>JAHENU010000043.1 GCA_018609855.1 Candidatus Nanohaloarchaea archaeon
CGTCCGATGGATGCTTGGGTATTATTTAAACGTTCCTTGTGGGCAGCCAAACGACCCTCAACCGAAAAGGCCCAACTAAAGCTAGCAACAATAATAGCAGCACCACCACCACCAGCTATGACTTTTATCAGAGTTTGGGTGGTAAAATTCTCCGGAACTTTTTGTGAAAGAAAGGCCAGTAATGGTAATGAATCAATATAATGCAACAATTTTATTGCCTTAGTTGTAATTCAAAGGATACGGCGCCGTGCTCGATCACTTTCTTTTTTACACTGATTACTTTGTAGCGGTTACCATTTTTATCTTCGAGTTCATCGTCTGTTACAGGATCACCACTTGTGAACTGACTGGCGTTGATGATTGCCCGGAGGTCGTTAGCTCGAATAGCCTGCCCATCAATCTGTGAGTCCTGATAGTTGGATAATATAGCGGTCACTGTTTCACTTGTTTCGCTTGATGTAGCTTGACCTGTTGTTGGATCAAACGAAGCTTCTGCGTTATGATAGAAGGTGGCATCGGCCCCGGCTTGAGTCATGGCATTATCTATAAGAAGATCGATTGCTTGTTGCATTAAGCAATGCGCCTATAAGGGTCAAGAAGTTGTAATGCCGTTTCAGGCAACCCAAACTGTGTAAAGCTAGCGGAATAGATATTATCAATGTTGATTCGTGTAATATTTGGATCCCGTTGACGAGCCAGAAATCGAGCTTTAACACCTTCGAGGCAGGCACGCTCAATATCATGCGGCAGATCGCGTGTGTCGCTCCAGTTGGGGAGTACATAACCCCCAGTGTAGGTTACTTTCCAACTGAGTTCTGGTGCTAAAGGTGGGTGATGTGGTACAAGATCAGTGGACACCCGTAAAGTCGAACTCCAAATGCCACCACTAATCGCTTCGTCGCGTCGAACAAACCCAGCTTCAGCATCACTTATGAAATAGTTGTCCGAATCAATGGTTGTAGCCGATCCATTACTCACAAACTCAATCGACTCAATCGACTGTATGGGTGTTCGTGAAACGATTAGATCAGGATGGTCGTAACCAGGAACTCGTTCCTCAACCTTCTCTTGAGCAAACACCCGATCTGTGTAAGTTGTAATCGCGCCACTAATCTCATCAATTAAGCGATCAATAAAATTGTCATCATCAGTCCCGGATAGGCCAATCTCGTCCTTAACCGTCTGAACCGCAGTTAGCTTTGAATCAGTCGCTGATGTAACAACCGTGATCTGACTTATTGCCATTATCCATCTTCTTCAGGTTCGAGCGTCTTCCGTGTGGACTTTTGTTTGGGCGCACTTGCTTGACGGTTCTTTGGTGCGCCAGCTGAAGTGGATTGGTCTGTTTTGGTTTCGGTCGTGACGTATTCGGCTGCGTTTAGTCGAACCAGTCGATCGGCAATCTCATCGGAGAAGGCTGCAATCTCACCGTAGTTATAGCCATTGACGTATTTGATCCGAACTTGTTTCATAATCGTCTCCAAGAATTTCCAGCCTACTGGGGTGGTAGCTGAGGTGTTAAACCTCAGCTACCAATTGAGTCGCAACTGTTTTAGTTATTACGGTTCGTTACGGGGAATTCGTCCTGACCCGAGAGAACCCAAGTGACGGTCATATCCGCTGTATCAGCACTACTAGCGGACATCGTGGGCGTCCACATTAGGCGACCGTAAGCATTAGCCTCACGAAGGTTGAAGTCCAACTCAAAAGTTCCGGTCTCTGTGGTACCGCCTGTCCCTCCGGTTGCCACGGTGACTTGAGCCGCTGCTGAACCGTAGTCGGCATTGTTAGTGCCACTATTGTCATCGGCATCTTCCATATTAGCCGCTAGATCCAGGGTCTCATTCTCAGCCAATGTCGTCGTATAAGTGATAATGGCTTTGGCTGTCTCAGCTGAGTCTAGGTTGATCCAAGAACCACTCTGTTCGGCAGCATCATTACCACCACCCGCGGTAACGGAGACATGACCGCCGAATTTGGACTCTAGAAGAGCCCCAATATCATGCAATGTTGCGTAGCCATAACTCATTGTAAATGCTCCATTAACGTTAACGAAATAATTGGGTTATTAATTAGTTTAGACAGATGCAAAATCAATGTACTCCTCACTAAGGGAATTGTTCTTACTACTATTCTCACTAGATGGCAGATATTGTAAGTTTTCAGGTGTATGTAAACCACAAACAGTAGTTCCTTGTAGGGGAATAATGTGGTCTACGTCGTAACCTTCTGGACACTGTTGGTAAACGTAATCCAGTAACTCTTGATCTGCCCAACTGGGTATGGCTTGGTGTTTGGTTGCACGGTACTTAGCTGTATAGAATCGCATTCTTTTATGGTTGACTTGTTGCCAGGCTCTCCTTCGTCTGTAAGTACACTCCTTGCATGTACTAGCTAGACCGTCTTTCGTTGTCTTATCCTTGTAAAAATCAGTCGCATTTTTCTCAAGCTGACAACTGGAGCAAGTTTTATACCGTACCTGTTCTCTCGATTTGGCCTTCTTAACAGAGACACAGCTGTTGCAGAATTTGTAATAACCGTCATACTGGTTTGCTTTACAGAACTCAGTAACATTCTTCTCGACCAAACAACTAGCACATACCTTGTAGCCGTTATGATCACTACGATGCTTGTCGTATCGTTCTTTTCGCCTTTGATAGAAACAAGACTTGCACCGAGAAGATAAACTATCTTTTGCTGTTGCACTGCTAAAAAACTTGGCTTTAGGCTTTTCAGAGTGACAATCCACGCAGGTTTTGTACTCTGGCACCAAGTTTTGTTTCCTTTCTTTTGATTCCTTATGGTACAGCTGTTCACAGACCTTACAGCGGTAGTTCAAACCATCTGGATACTTGCGTTTGGCACCGAATTCGGAGACCCATTTCTCTTGTTTGCAGTTGCAGCAAGTCTTAGTTTTTTCCACCTGACAACTCCCCTGCAATGAAGGATATGGGTGGGGCATCCCCACCCATATATTAGGGTTTTGTATTATGCGCCCCAGGTCACAGAATTTTTCACGCTAACCGCCTCATTATGCCGTACAGCAAGATCGTGTTGTAGCTTGGCTCTAATTAGTGTTTGGTCCAAGTCAAACGAACTTTGGGTATTACCATCCTCATCGGCGTACGAGGCTTCGGTAGAAGCGTCAATTTGGATTGTGCCCATATCACCAATCATAACTTCCGACATATCGGCTAGGATAACCTCGCTTTCTGTTCCACCACCAAGGTCGGTTGGGATGTTGGTGGTAGCAAACAATGGCCAGCCCATCAGCTCACCATTACGAACTTCTTCGGAGAGGACCAGACGCCCATCGTTATCAACTGTGGAAAATTGAAGATGGCTGCGTTCGCGCTGGGACATAAATATGGCTGGGCTGTCCATCGGCACGTCATTCCCTGTCAGGTCCTGTTCCAACTCTTTTAGGTCCTGCCGAATATCGGAAAGTTGGCCCCCGTTTGAAGCGGTGGAATTCGCAGCCCAATTGGTTAGACCCTTGGGGCCGCCGCTAACACCATCGCCTCGCAAGAACTTAATGTCTTCCTTCTTGCCTAGCTGCTGGACCAGATCCCGACGTACAAGCCGATCAGCCGAGTTGCCCGCACCGAACTGTAATAGCTCATTCGACATGGCCACCTTACCGATCAACTTCTTGGCGGTCATGGTAATCTGACCACCAGTAATGTTGCTGGCGTTGACTGACGAGTTCTCACCGACATAGTGAGCACTGGAGCTGCCTGTTTGGCGAGCAATTGTTACTGCCCCGTTAGGCATATCAATAGGCATGGGGTCGGCCCGACGAACAACGTTACGGGAGCGGAGTAGTTCGATGATTTCACTGCTGAAATCGGGTGGTACAATAAATCCGCCTTGGTCAAAATCACCGGCTGCCAAAGCTTTCTGGACGTGATCACC
>JAHENU010000044.1 GCA_018609855.1 Candidatus Nanohaloarchaea archaeon
GACACGGCAGAAGGCATTGTCAACAGCTGGCGCATCACATTCAAACGTATGCTGGAATGACACTTTCTTGCCGCTTCGGTCAATCTTTTTCTGAAACTCATCCTGCGCGCCGCGGCTTCTACCAGAGATGCTTTTGGTTATGACGCCATCCGGCCCGTAGATCAGCATATGGCCAGAATAATACGTAGTATTGTTGTGCAGTACGACAGGCACTGATTCAGCATATCTGAACGAAGGTGCACTATTGCCACTTTTTCGGCAGGTTCTTCCCTGTGGTTGCTTCCCCGTATGTAACCCTAATTCGTCCGACACAAGGATATAGCCCCAGTTGAGCGTGTTGCTGTCTTTTATATGGTCAAAGACAACATCACATTGTTTAAATTGGCAATTTTTATCTGGTGTTTTCACTTTGTCCAGTTCAAACACGCCGCGCTGTTGAGTACAATCCTCAGCATTCAAAACACTCTCCACCAATGTAAAGCGGTCGAATTGCTCTTGCCCTAGCTCCTGCACATCCACTTTAAAGTCTACCAGAAAGTTGAACAAAGTGAAAAGTGCTATCGCCAGACCGGCCATACCCATGACAATGACCACCATTTCATTGAACAAGTCCATTATTATCCCTGAAAAGCACATTTTTCTGGGTCAGGTTTCACATTGAGATTGGAGCTTGCTAACATGGCATTCACCGTGAATTCGCCGGGCGATTTGGGATTGACAAAGCTGTACATATCCTTGTACTTCATCAGACAAATTTGCTCCATGCTATTTTCATCATTAAACACAGTCAGTTGTTTTGCTGGGTGTGCATTCCGCAACTTAAACCGTTTGCTCTGCGCCTTGTCATAGTTCTTATACTGCACTTCAACCACATAGGCCTTACCTTTATTCGCCTGCTTTAAGCCGACGTCATATTTAGCCGGCAACTGTAACTTTATAGTGCCTTTCTCAACAGAATCTAACAAAATCAGCGCCTTGGCAATGCGGTCAGCCACTTCCTGAGCTAATTGAGCCAACACCTGATCAGTTGATTCTGAAGCAGCGCGGGTGCCCATGTTAAAGGCAAACAAGGCGAATATGGCAAAACCGATGGTAATGACCATCTTTGCTGTCGCAATTGCCTTTCTACGGTCCACTGCTACCGACCTCCACGAAGGTGAGATTCAGCATGACATCCCCGGATGCCGTGACATATGGCTCCCGCCGCACATCATAGTCAGTATTCGGTTTTAATGAATTAGCGCCGCTGTCGATCTGGAGTGTCCCTTCTGTGTCAGAAACACCCATAAGTTCTTTGCTGCCAACAATAATTTTGCCCCATGCATCACACGTGGATATTTCAGACAACATCCAGTCGCCATTCTTCCAGCTGGCATTGAATAACGCACCTGTCCGTGTTGCACTTGATTGGCCTTGTTTCGAAATCTGGGCCTGCTCTTTGAACACGATTTTCTCCATTTCCCCTGAGACTGCGAATCCATCAAAGACAACGGGTTTCGAGACTGACTGCTGTTTTCCTTTCGAATTAACTAGATTGCACACATCTTGTGTATCGTAGCGGAATGTTTGATTCAAAAAGTTCTTATCAGCATTCGGTGCAGAGGTGGCGACCATATTGAAAAAAATCGTACTGATGCCGAACAAAGCCATGCCGGCAATAATGATCTTACCGATTAGGAGGACAAATGTTTCGATCCCTTTTCTCTGCATACTATTGTCCTGAACATTCGCAGTTAATATATGCATCGCAATTCACCGTAGTATCATTTAAATTAAATTGTGTGTTTCGCATCACCCGCCGGCAATGCTTAGTCCGCTTTTCTGGCGTATTCTGAGACGCATAAGAGCAGCAGCTAGTGCATTCGGCGGTACATTGCGCCTCCATCGCTTTAGTGATCGATTTGTTCGCCGTTTCATTTCGAGCAGTGTCAATTTGCACTCCAATAGAATCTAGAATGGTGTCGCTGCCAATAGCTAAGAGATTGATAAATAGGAAAGTGGCAGCAGCAATCACCAATATCCGTATACTGAACCGGATCCCTTTCATTGACCATCACCGACCGAGAAGAGAACGGCATAAGTGTTGAGAAAAGGAAAAGAAGATTGCCGTTCGCACTTACAGGTATATGCATCAGCGCACGTGACTGTTGAGGAATTTCTCTGGAACCGTTGGTTACGCATTACTTGTTTACAGTGTTGTTCTGCTGAGGCTTTTTTCTGAGGAGAGTAGGTGCAGCAGCCACGACAGAGAGTATGGCATTGGGCGGTCATACTTTGGGTGAAGGTTATATTAGCGACAGCCTCCCGAGCTCGTTCTAGTCGGGGGTTAACTGCCTCTGTTACCCGCTGACTGCCTAAAGCGATAAGATTAACAAATAGCAATACGAGTGCGGCGACGACCACAGTCCACACAATACGATTGACACCTTGCACTACCCTCCACCTCGCTGTGGTGTTGGTAAGGCATTCTTTATGGAGGCCAACAACCCTTCGTATTGGCCGCTGATCAATACACTGAGAATGCCGATCACAATCAAGCCGAGAATCAGGAAGGCCAGAAACTGAATCATTTTTGAGACGCCTGTGTGCCTCTGGCGTGCCAAAAAATGGAGGAAATGCGTGGTATGGACCATACTATCATTACTGTGTCCGTACTGCTGGTACATAAACTTAATCTCATAATCCAAATATTCGGAGACCATAAAAAACATAAGCCCCCGTCTTTCATATCTCATATGCGCGCGCGGAAAGGCATCATCATTTCGAGCACTATCATGGGAGTTGTTGCTGCGTTAGTCATTATAGCTAGTGTGTTATTCGTAGCAGGTGATCTGAGAGCGCGAGCACAACAAACGTTTGACTATCATATTGCGCCGTATTTCTTCGGCATCACGGTCGAGGTAGAAACAAAACAACAACTGAGCCAGGTCTATCAGTGCCTCTGGTATATGAACTACAACACTAAGCTATTGAAGCAACGCTCCTTTTCCGCCTTACGCGGCACGGCCATGGAAGGCTGTACAGTCATTGGTGCCTCACCAAAAATCATCACGGTCAAGTTCAAGAAGCAAATGACGTTGGAGGCAGCACAAGTGCCAGACCCGTCAGGCGTAGGAACACAATCACGCCTTCGCACCGCGCATCACTATCCAGCAGACGTGGTGAAAAACAAGAACCTACAGAACGACCATGCATCAATTGCTGACAAGTATGAAACAGGGGCAATTTTTGTGAAAAATGGGCCAAATCCCAGTGCCAGTAGTGCGTCTAGCTGTACAGAGTGCAATTCCTACACAGCCATTCCTGATAGCAGCGCGCAATTGTCGGTCTACGGTAGCTCAGCGGGCTCGCTACACATTTACCGAATCGTGTTCCAAAACGATAACAAGCAACAGCAGACACCGTGATGGCACCCTCGCTCCTTCTCTTCTGTGATGCTATCGCCATTCTGGAAAGCTAGCCGCTCCAATAATTATCGTC
>JAHENU010000045.1 GCA_018609855.1 Candidatus Nanohaloarchaea archaeon
AAAACAATATCGTCTCCATCATTCTGCGCCTTCTCCTTCAGATCACTATCCGTCAGATTCAACACAACCGGAAAGTCTTCATGCGTTCCAGCAATCTGGCTCTGATTAAATGTAATATTCTTCCGATACTGCCAGTCACTGCTATACCAGTCAGCAGCGGTGACAGTACCAGCCATGAGAATAACCACTCCCAGTACTACCGCTAACCCATATACCTGTTTGCCCTGCATGCCAACCTTTCCATATTTGGTGGTAGAGGTATAAAATACTTCTTCAAGCAGCAGGAGCTATACGACAATTGACCGCTAACTACCTTAACCTTTAAATATGTGCTAATGCCATCACAGTATATCTATGACAAAACTCCTTAGCGTGAGTTCTGGAAAAGGTGGTGTTGGGAAAACTACGGTAGTCTCTAATCTCGGGGCGGCGTTGGCTGAATATGGACGAAATACAGTTGTGGTTGATGCGAATTTAACGACACCGAGCCTTGGCTTTCATTTAGGCATTCCATTGTATCCAAAGACGTTGCATGATGTGTTACGGAACGAGGCGCATATTTCAGAAGCCACGTATGTCCATAATTCCGGCTTGCGAATTGTGCCGGCTGGTTTGTCCGTAAATGATTTGAAGAATACCAGTCCTGATCGCTTAGCTGATGTATTGCTTGATATGGTCGGCGAGCCTGACACAGTCCTCATTGACTCCTCAGCTGGTTTGGGAAATGAATCCATTAAGGCTTTGGAGAGTTCTGATGAGGCCATGTTCGTGGCGAATCCTGATTTGCCTTCTGTGACTGACGCATTAAAGGCAGCGACGTTGGCGGAAGATTCTGGGACGCAAGTATATGGTGTTATTTTGAATAGAGTTCGAGACCACCCATCAGAATTGAGTGTGGATGAAGTGGAATCAATGGTAGGGCATCCAGTGATTAGTGTTATTCCCGAAGACAACGGTGTGCGTGAGAGCATCGCTATGAAAAATCCGTTAGTACATCATGCACCGCATTCGCCTGCGTCTGTGCAGATGCGCCGATTGGCTGCATCCATGGCCGGCGTTGATTTCAAGCCACCGAAGCGGCCAGGATTGCTCCGACGGTTGTTGCAAGCATTTCAATAATCGTTTTCTATGATTGTAGGAGTGTTTGCAGTGTATGTATGTCTAGCTCAAAGCCAATGCAGGGTAAAGTCAGTCCATACCTTTGCAGGACCTGTGGGTGGATTTCTCCAAATTCTCCTATAATGGTATCTTTGATTTTCAGTTCGGCCCCTCGACCATCTATGTAATACGGTGTGTTTTTGGTGACAAACTGCGGTTGTCTGCCAAGTGCGGTATAGAACCCTTGCAATTCACCTTTGACAGTGTTAACATCGCCTTGGTGTGCAATATAGCAACCGGCAACATGTCGTTTGGTAAGGCTTTTCTCTGCTGCTTGTGTTCTGTGTGTTACTATGTCAGCACATTCATAGACTTTTTGAGGATACGTAACATGCGTGTTTTGTGACAGAAAGCTGAGTAGTTGCGGTAAAAGCATATCCCTGAGATGCGTGTAGGTGTCTGATACCGGATTACTGATACGCAATATGTTAGACTTTGGCCGGTTCATGTTATTGTAGAGCTCTTTTGCGTTAGATAACAGTGGTGTGGATATTTCTTGATAGCCAAAGCCACTCCATATGTCACGAATAGTGGTGGAAAATTGTTCTATTGGAGCTTCTTTTCCGAGAGTGGCAATGTGTGGTACAGTACAGGCAAAGGTATTCAATCCATATGCCATTACACAATCTTCAATAACGTCAATCGGATGTAATATGTCGCTGCGATATGGTGGCGGTGAGGCATTGATAATGTTATTTGTGTTTTGGGATGTATAATTCATCTGCCGCAATGCCGTTTGAATGTGTTGAGCGGTAAGATGTGTTCCTAAAATGCTATTTATATACGAAATATTGGTTGGAATAGTTACACGAGAAAGATCTGGTGTCATATAGTGCCCATCTAAGCTGTGACAGGTTACTTGGCGAATAGTGCCACCTCTATCGGCACACGCAGTTACAAGTATATTGAGTGCTGTGTGCACACTAGTTGAATCTGTGCCAGTGACATCAATACAGATGTCTGTTGTGTTAAGGGTGACTTCTGTTTGAGCACTGTTAATAATAGGGGGGAAACTGACAATATGATTGTCTGCATCAATTATGACCGGATAGTTGGAATACTGCTTCACTAAATGACCATAGTCCTTGCCTTTCTGATGTTTTGCTACGATATCTGATAATGCCAGTGTCTCATCCATCTCTAATGGTTGCATCGTCGCATTCGCTGGTTCCACCGCCGTATAGGTCAAAGGCCAGCGTAGGGCGCTTGCATCATGTAGCCCAATAGCCATCGTCTCTCTCTGTCGGCCGAATGTTGCATGCAAGGTCTCCTGTAATTGCATAAGCGATTTGATGATTGGTGTTGTTAATTGCAGATTCTGTATCTCTGCACAGGCGATATATGGTCTTGCGTCTACTGTTTCTACGTCTAAGGTGTGTTGAGATTCCTGAGTAAAATACTCTTGCAGTTCTCCACCTGATGCCAGTAGAGCGCGAGCAACACCCTCAGTACTAAACAAATCGGGCCGATCCGGTGTTACTTCTACAGTTATTATGTCTCCTTCCCACTCTTCAATTTCGCATTTCATGTCCGGCAGGAGATCGTACAGTTCCTCTGGTTCATATTCTTTGCCAGTGAGTTGGCAGAGATCTCTGTAGCCGATCTGTATGGTTGGCATGATTATATCACCTGACTGTCACGGAGATAGGCGAGATCGTGGGGAAAGACTAAAGATCGAATATCCTCTACATTAAGTTGGGCCATAGCCAATCTATCGATACCCAATCCCCAGGCGAGGACAGTATCAGAGATATCAAATGCCTGGGTGACCTCTGGTCTAAAGATGCCAGCCCCTCCTACCTCAATCCACCCTAATTGCGGATGATGGATGAATAATTCGACAGATGGTTCGGTGAATGGAAAATAGCTTGGCCGGAACGTTACTGCATCTGCTCCGGCGATCTCTTTTCCAAAGTGCTCTAAATACCCTAAGAGATGTTGCAGAGTAAGCTCAGGCCCTCTGACAATGCCTTCCATCTGGTAGAATTCAATAAAGTGTGTTTTGTCAATGGTGTCTGGCCGTAATACTCTATTAATTGTAAACAGTTTTGGATGCGTGTCTTCTGCTAGTGCTCTGGCAGAGGCCGCTGTATTCTGACTGCGTATCATCAACCGCTTTGCTTTTTTCTGGCTCCAACGGTATCGCCAACCGCATGATTCACCGATCCCTTCTTCATGCGCCTTTTTTACTTGGTGCACATACGATTGCTTTTCTTTTGGCATAGTGCCATATCCTGGCTTCGCGATCTCGAATTTATCGTGTAATTCACGCGCTGGATGGCCCTGCGGTTGAAACAAAGCATCGAAATTCCAAAATTCTAGTTCTACTAGCGGAGAAGTCATCTCTTTAAACCCCATGGCAATGAGCTGCTGCTTCACCCGCCGAAGAAATTGTAAGTATGGGTGTTTTTTGCCTGGATACTGTGTCTCAACAGGCTTTGTCATATCATATGGCAAAAAATGATAATCTTCCCAGTTTTGGATGTGGTTTGTGGATAATTGCGTAGTTCCGGTGGCTGTCTCCAGATCAATCGATTGTCCTTTCTTACTTAATAGAAGCGTACGTGTGACATGTGTCTCTTCGGTTACTAAACCGCGCTCTTGCAAATATGCATATGTCTCTGTGTCAACCTTTTTTCCCTCATCTACTTTTCTAAGTCCCTTTTCAACCGGCAAAGATGTGTTAAGATACTGCTTCCCTTTCTCTGTTAATTGTACTTGCTTTTCTATAACAGTCGCCAGTTGTTGTTTTGCTGCCTGTGCCAATCCAATTTTTTCCCGTTCTGACAGCTGAGAAACTGGCACTTGCTGTTTCTGTACCCGTTGCAACAGTGCTCTTTCTGGCACGCCATCGCCATATGCATCCTTACCTCGATTTGTTAGCTGCACTTTTTCTTGTGTCTCTTGTTGTCTGGTGATGAGCTCTTTCTCTTCTAACCAGTCAGCTGTCCGCATGATTTGGGATTGATCAAATTCATCTGTAAGTTCCGAGACTGTTGCTTGGCCCTCTCTCTGCCGCAATGCTAAAAGGAGAGCTCTTTCTACCGGATGTAATAATTGCTGACTCATGTCGCTTGCCCACCACCTACCTACCTATAGTGGTAGTCAGTCTTAAATGGTTTCCCACTCTCATATTAATGTAGGTGGCGGACGATAATGGTCGTAGATTTTTTCTCTCAATTTGGTGCCATAGGTCTGTTTGTTTTGGCGTTTATTGAAGCTATTTTCTTTCCTGTACCGCCAGATGCGCTTCTCATTCCGTTAACACTGCTCCATCCAGCGCAATGGATACTGTTTGCAATCATTACTATCATAGGTTCGGTCACTGGAGCTGGGTTTGGGTATTGGCTTGGAAAAAAAGGTGGAAGACCGTTCCTCCGCAAATTATTTCGGGAAGGACGGATCCAACGTGTAGAGCAGTATTATCAGCGACATGGGGATCTGGCTGTATTTATTGCCGGTTTTTCTCCCATTCCGTATAAAGTGTTCGCCATTTCTTCAGGCGTCTTTCAGCATCATTTCTGGCGCTTTCTGCTCTATTCGACGATATCTCGAGCCATCCGTTTTTTCGGTATTGCGTATTTGACATTTCAATTTGGTGCCAGCGCGCGTTCTTTTATTGAAGGCCAGCTCGGTTTGATATCGTTGGGCGTTGCTCTTGCATTGATTCTTACGTATGGTGGCTGGCGGTGGCACAATACTTCTGAATGACTGTTAGAGATATTAGTTGTTACTCTGCTTGGTAAATAAATTGCTCCACTTTGTTTCGGGCTTTTTCCCGCTGTTTTTGATGTTGCTGTAAAAAGACATTGATTTTATCAATAGCAATGTCCTTGAGTTCGCCAGTTAAAAGATCGCCGTTGCGGTACTGGTGCTCTAGTTCCTGTAGTTTTTTGTCATCAGGCTCGAAGAACATTTTCAGGTACTGGAAACTGACGTCAATGTCAGGATTGCCGCCTTGTTCCTTATGTTCCTGCAGTGAAGACCTGCCGCCAGAATAGGCGTATTTCTTGATCTTTTCCTCCACTTGCTTCTGTGTATCTGTGGTGTAGATAGTATCTGGAGCAGATGATGAAGACATCTTGCCCTCTGGCCCCTGAAGGCTGGGGAGAAAACGCGCATGTAACACTGCTGGTTTGTAATATCCTAATGACGGGTAAATATCACGAGCCACGCGGAAATGTGGGTCTTGATCTATAGCTAGCGGAATTAGGCACGGAATATTGCGGCCGGCTATGGCTGAAGGGAGGAAGGCGGGAACGGCTTGCATGCTCGTATAAAAGACAGAACCTATATTGCTACTGTCCTGGAAGCCAAATGCAGCCTTGGCTGTAGAGAAGGTAATTTTTTTGGCAACGCGACAGGCGTGTTTGTATAGAATCCCTGCATGGCGAGTATCAATCAAAAAATGCGTTTTATCTGGATCAAAACCCAATGCGATGACATCGAGCATATTTTCTTGTGTGTAAGCAGCAGTATCTTCTAGTGACAGGTCTTGCTTGAACAGGAATTTTTCTTCATCGGGAAACTGAAACCACAAATCAACATTAAACTTTTCCTGCAACCAGCGTGTTAGCACCCATGGCAGTAAATGGCCGATATGTGTGTTGCCTGATGGGGCGCGGCCCGTATACAGGAAACATTCCCCTGTCTGTTGGTATTGGTTTAATAGCCAGTCCAGATCTCGATGGGAGAAAAAGACACCACGTCTTAGCATGTAATGCACTTCTCCTACTTGTTGGGCAATGTGATTTAATTGTTCATGAGTGATAGGTTCAGTGCCAAATTGCTGTATCAATTTCTCATAATCCACTTCTCCTTGGACTTCCCATGGGGTAATCGTTGGCGGCATATAGTGTAGCTGTTGCCCATACACCTATATAACTTGCCCTTCCACATCGCTGCTATGGATAAAACGGCCACCTCTGTTGAACAGTATATGCGAGAGCATGGTTATGTTTGGGGACCTGAGCCAGAAATGTATTCACCCACTAGCGGCCTCTATACGTACGGGCCTACAGGTGCCGGCCTCAAGCGGAATGTTGAGAGCGTGATTCGACAGGCATTTGTCAGCGCAGGTTTTTTTGAAGTAGAAACCCCTATTATCGCGCCACGGGATGTTTGGGAAGGTTCCGGTCATCTTGGCGGTTTTATAGATTGGGTCATCGAGTGTAGCCAATGTCAATCCACCTATCGAGCTGATAAGCTTGTTGAAGAAAAAATTGGCGTGCATGCTGGTAATGAGCGACTTTTGGATATTATTCAAGAACATCAAATTCGTTGCCCCTCCTGTGACGGTGCGTTTACACCGGAATTACACCCGTATCACTTGATGGTGCGGTCTGATATAGGCCAACGAGAGAGCTATTCACGGCCCGAGACAGCTACTATGACATATTTAGCCTTCCACCGCTACTATCAATTTTTCCGTAAACGATTTCCGATTCAAGTCTTTCAGATTGGCAAGGCATTTCGGAATGAACTATCGCCCCGTCAGACAATTGTCCGTGGAAGAGAATTCACTCAGGCTGAAGCGCAGATATTTGTCAAGCCAGAAGAAGAATATGCTGATTATTTTGATCCTTTGCAATTCACGGAAGCAGCTACATTTGTGCCTAACGAAGGTGATTCTCAGTCATTGACATCACAGCAGGCACTGGATCACAAGATTGTAAGTAAGCCAGCATATCTATGGAGCCTTTTATTAGCCCATCAGATACTGCGTGATATGGGTATCCCAGCAGATCGTATTCAATTGCGGCAACATGCCCGTGATGAGATGGCGCACTATGCTTTAGATGCATGGGATCTCGAAGTCTATACAGATTCCTTAGGATGGATTGAATGTTGTGGCATACACGATAGGACTGATTATGACCTGCGCAGTCATTCCACTCATGGTAAGGATATACAAGTAGTGGATGATCAAACACAGGAAGCATTTTATCCACATGTGTTAGAGATTGCATTTGGCGTGGATCGGCCAGTCTATGCGTTAATTGATATGCATCTTGCTACGGAAACAGTGAAAGGAGAGGAGCGGGTGGTGTGTCGCTTGCCGTCACATATAGCACCGATTACGTGTGCGGTTTTTCCGCTTGTGAAGAAAGGAGAGTTGCCTGCTTTAGCCCGCCAAGTGCATCAGCAATTGCTAGCGCATGGCATAGTTTCCCTGTATGATGAAAGTGGGTCCATTGGCCGTCGTTACCGCCGTGTTGATGAAAAAGGCGTGCCGTTTGCAATCACAGTTGACTATGATTCATTAGAAGATAATACTGTGACGGTGCGCTATCGTGACAGTATGGAGCAGGATCGTGTGTCTATAGAGTGGTTGGCGGCACATATCCAGCAAGAAGCTGCTTAGGTGATGCTATGGAATGTGCATTTTGCCATGAGGAAAACGATTTTCCATTCAGATGTAAATTCTGTAATCAGTATTTCTGTAGTGACCATCGTTTGCCTGAGAATCACCAATGTGATGGGTTGGCTGCCCATAAACAACAGAAACAAACAGAACGGGAGGAAGGGAAGGCACCTGATGAAGCTTTGGTGTACGAGCCGTTTCGAAAAGGAGTAGAGCCGAAATCAGGTTCAGGCTCATTACAATCAGTATCCCGCTTCTTTGACCGTTTTCTGTTTCGGAGTGTGACGAAAGCCATTATTACGGTAATGGCTATCATGTTCTTGCTGCAGCTGTCTGTGCCAAGTTTGAGCCAGGTTTTAGCGTTAGAACCTGCGCTGGCATTACAAGAACCATGGCGCCTCCTCACTTCTATTTTCATCCATGGCGGTCTCTTTCATTTATTTGTGAACGGCGTGGTGTTGTATTCATTTGGATCCATACTAGAAAGACTATTGGGCTCTAGTAAATTTGCAGAAATCTTGCTTGTCGGCGCTTTAGGCTCATCTGTTGGCTACACCATATTTGGCCTCGCTTCCTCATTGCCGCCAGCTGTGGGTATTTCAGGCGGCATATTTGCGATTATTACGACATTTGCGCTTATTCAACCGAGAGCACCAGTGCTGTTGTTTTTTGTTTTACCTGTTGGCATTCGCACGGCCTTGAAATTTGTCGTTGCTTTAGATGTGGTTAATTTGA
>JAHENU010000046.1 GCA_018609855.1 Candidatus Nanohaloarchaea archaeon
AGAAGTTGAAACGCTTTCATTACATGATGTGGCACAAGAAATAATAAATGATGTAAAGGAAGATATGTCATGGCGTGACATTCATGCGGCTTGGAGAGAGGGTAAAAAGCTTGATAAGGTCATTAGCTACGCTCTCAAAGATGCTGAATTGGTATATAAAATCGGCATAGAATATTATCCATTAATCTACTCATTATCTCGGCTGATAGGCATTACACCTTTTGAAGCATCACGCGCCACATATGGACAGCTAGTCGAAAATTACCTCATCCGCTCTGCTCACCAATATACACAATATGTGCCAGCCAAACCACCATGGCCCACTATTCAGCAAAGACGAAACGTAACATATGAGGGTGGGTATGTGGTTGAACCAGAAGAGGGATTGTATGAAAATCTCGTTATGTTCGATTACCGATCACTATACCCTTCTATCCTTATCGCCCACAATATCTCTCCAGATACAGCACACTGTTCATGTTGTTCTGAGAAAGAACAAGACTATGGGTTCTGCACACGGCAGCAAGGTTTCTTGCCAGCGGTCATGCAGTCTGTCATGCAGCAACGTACTCAAATAAAAAAGCAATTAAATGAAGCACAGGATGAAGAAACATATCGACAGCTTCAGGCAGAATCAACCGCTCTCAAATACATCCTTAACAGCTCTTATGGGTATATGGGGTATCCAGGTGCGCGTTGGTATTGTAAAGAGTGTGCTGAAACCATAACTCAATTAGGCCGTCAATATATTCAGAAGACGATCAAAGAGGCGCAGAACCGTGGCTTAGGAGTCATTTATGGTGATACAGATTCTATTCTTATCCAAAGCAATAATCAAACAGAAATAGAGGGTTTCCAGACAGCAGTGAATGCTGTGTTACCTGAACAAATGGAATTGGAGTTGGAAGACTACTATATGAGGGGGCTTTTCACTTCTACGAAAAGCGGAAAAGGGGCCAAGAAAAAATATGCTTTACTTTCATATGACCACAAACTAAATATTAAAGGGTTCGAACAAGTACGACGCGACTGGTCGGAACTAGCTAAAACATTGCAAAAAGACATAATTCATGCTGTATTACACAATAATGTAGAGAAAGCTTACCAATATGTAAAACAGACGATTGCAGATGTGCAGGAGGGCAATGTATCCATGAAACACCTTTATATCCATACACGGCTGACAAAAGCCCCGTCTGAGTATGAAACAACATCTCCACATGTGGCTGCGGCTCAAAAAGCAGTCGCGAACGGAATGGATGTAGATAAAGGAGATACAATAACCTATGTTGTATCAGATAAAGGCAATAGTGTTTCAAACCGAGCCGTGCCAGCTACATTCGCCAACAGTTACGATGCTGATTATTATATTCACCATCAAATCGTGCCAGTGTCGTTACGTATATTACAAGTTTTTGGGTATACAGAGATGGATCTATTAGAGCCCGGCCGACAAACCGGTCTTGGTCATTTCGCAACAGGTGAGTCTTATGCAGACTGAGATTCGTGAGGCATATATTACTGCGGGCACAATTGCCGGTAATGCACGACGGTTAGCTGCCTCGCTGACAGAACAGGACACTTCTTTTAGTAACATAGCAGAACAGGTAGAGACATATATTCGCGAACAGGGGGCACAGCCGGCATTTCCCGTTAACATTTCCATAAACTCACAAGCCGCCCATTACACACCATTGCGGCAAGATACAAGCACAGTCGCAGCAGAAGATGTCATTAAAATAGATGTTGGTGCTCATATAGATGGCTACATTGCTGATACTGCTATTACCATTAACTTGAATAATAATTATGAACCATTACTGACCACTGCTACACAGGCATTAGAGTCAGCAATTCAGTATTGTCAACCAGGTATTACGGTTCAGGAACTCAGTAAACAGATACACACCACTATTCACGCAGCAGGGTACCAACCCATCCGGAACCTTGGCGGCCACTCATTGGAGCGTTATGTCACCCATGCTGGCCTTTTTATTCCTAATATACAGACGGACACGCAGCAGCAGTTAGAGGAAGGCATGGTCGTAGCTATTGAACCCTTTGCCACTGACGGCGCGGGATTTGTAAAAGAAGGCAAAGGCGGCAATATCTACCTGTATGAAGGTGGCACCGTCCGCGGCAAAATGGAACGGCAGTTGCTCTCAACAATCAAACAAAACTATGGCTCTTTACCATTTACCTCCCGGTGGTTGCCGGGCTCTTACAACCGCATGCGCTTAGCATTATCGCGTTTGGCCCAGCATAACCTTGTTCACCATTACCCTGTTCTGAAAGAAGCCGGAGACGGTATGGTCTCCCAAGCCGAACACACCGTATTGGTCGAAGAGAAACCAGTGGTTATCACCCAATAAGGCAACAACAGACGTCAGTGTGAGATAAAGATCGTTTAGACAACTGAAACGGCAAATCCATAAGTTGCCAGTTCTTGTGCATTCCACACGCGTTTCCAGAGATTACGCATATGTGCGGAATATTGAATACCAATACTATTACTGCATAAGAGAGTATAACGGAAGAGCTGTCTGGAAACTACCTAAAAGAGCCAGAGTCTGATAAGATACCGAAGAAAACTCATTAACTCTGTGTAGTCAGGTGCTTATGGTATACAGCAGCTGTATCGGCGCAACAGCACCACAGAAACCGCTGTATAATAGCAGGTATTGCCCTTCTCTGAGTTGTGCCGTAAATGCGGCCATAGTATCTACAATGAGGCGCCCAATAGCTGTTAGAACGACAACGTTGGAAGAACAAAAACTGCGGAGAGTATTGGGATAGCAGCGAGCGGGCTGACACTGAGTTAATCACCAAAATGATACCGACATCAATTCAAAATGCTGATGAGTACCAGAATTGTCACGTACTTTTATACTGATCTGCTGTCATATAAAAATTATGCATAATAGTCTACTTGCTTGCGGGCTGCATCCATCTCATTTGCTTTCTTTTCAAAATTCCGGATAGTATTTTCGTTGATTGACGGCTGTACTTCTTGTAGTGCTTGATCAAAATGCTGTTTGGTGACTGTACGCGATTCACCCTCATCACGTAATGCCGACATACCTGCTTCAATACATAACGCCTCTATATCAGAACCGGAATAGTTCTGTGTTTGTTTTACGATCGTATCGAGGCCAACATCATCAGCCAACGGCATATTCCGCGTATGCACTTCTAAAATTCTCTTTCGAGTGTCTTCATCAGGCAACGGTGCATGCACTAATCGATCAATTCGGCCGGGACGTAACAGTGCAGGATCCACCATATCTGGCCGATTTGTCGCCGCAACCACCACCACATTTTCTAATTTCTCAATACCATCTAATTCAACCAATAATTGATTGACAACTCTGTCACCAACTCCTGAGTCAGAAGATCCTCCGCGCCGAGGAGCTAACGATTCCAATTCATCGATAAATACAACACACGGAGATACCTGGCGCGCTTTAGAAAAGTATTTTCGCAGAATCTTTTCACTCTCACCCACCCATTTAGAAAAGACCTCTGGCCCCTTAATGGAAATGAAATTTGCCTCTGATTCATTGGCTATGGCTTTTGCAAGCAATGTCTTACCAGTCCCAGGCAAACCGTAAAGGAGAATGCCTTTTGGAGGGGTGATACCTACCTCATCGAACTCCTCTGGATTATTTAGTGGCCACTCCACCATTTCTACGAGTCGTC
>JAHENU010000047.1 GCA_018609855.1 Candidatus Nanohaloarchaea archaeon
CTACACGCTATTTGATGCACATACCGAAGAACCATTTGCCGTTCTCCAAAAAGACTTTACCATTGTTCGACATATCTGGCATGTCTACGATGCAAATGGCCACCTGATAGCCGATATTACTAGCCGCAGCACCTTTCTTGACCTCTTGCGTTCATTGAGTAATGTCTTCCAGCTCATTCCTTATAAATATTCAATCGTCACCACAGATAATCAGCGAGTGGGTGAAATCCAGGAGCTATTCAGCGTACGGGACAAATACTGGGTCACTATACAATCACAAGGCATGGATCAAGATGCAAGAGAAGTATTGATTACTGCTGCCATTGTTGTAGACGCATTGGAAGGGATATAAAAACTCTAAATAGCAACAGAACAGTCCTGCCATGGATACGTTATAACCAAAAAGAGAATATATCACAGCGCAAAAGACGCAGCATTAATTATTATAATAAGTGCCATGAGCGCCATGGTAATATCCTCTACCAATGTAAATCGGGTTAATGGCACAGGGATTCTGGCACCAAGACACGCACATTTCTTCTGATTGCTACTGAAGACATTCATACCAACACCAACCGCGCCAACCCCCATTACAACAGCAGTCACTACCGCTGCTTCTATAACAAACGACTGTAGCAGAAACGCTGTGGCGAGCGCTAATTCAATAAACGGATATACATACCCATATACTTTCACTCGTGATGCGACCACGTCATACTGAACAAATCGCTCTACGAATCCAGGAATGTCGATTAGCTTCGTGATGGCCAAAATGACAAATACAAAACCCATAAATGGCAGCATATATCCTGTCAGAGAAACAGCAACGGCAACAACTATCAAAGTTACTGACACCATTACTTCAACACGGGACCAGCCAGTTGACTCAATTGAATTTTCAGATTGATACTCTTGAAGACAACTATGACTACAAAAATACACCATTCCTCTTTTTGTTTCTAAAATACGGCCGTCAGCTGCGGCTTGTTCCGAATTCACTTCCATATGACATACAGGATCAACGGGAAGAGAATCTGATTCAGACATTATATACTACGCCTCCATATTTTCTCTGGCTACCGAGAAGCACGCTCATCCCCCTCTATTTGATGAAGTTGTTCAAAAGGTATAGTCCACTCACTACCGCTAACCAAGTCTTTTACGGTCACGTTCCCTTCTGATTGCTCCTGTTCACCTATAATGCACACATATTTGTATTGTTTGCTATCGGCATATTTAAACTGATTGCCGACATTCCGTTCCAAGTGGTTCAACTCTGCTGATATAGCGTATTCCCGCAATCGCTGCACTACTGCGATAGCATACTCCTGCACTGTATCTACAGTCGCAACAAACACACCCGATCGCTCTGCTGTATAATCTTCTCGCAAAATGTCAGCCACACGATCGATGCCAAAAGAAATGCCAATGCCAGACACGTCTTTCCCGGTGTACAGACCAATAAGTGTATCATATCGACCGCCACCGCCAAAACTCCCTATTTCTTTCCCCTGAGGTGGTTGTAACTCAAGAATGGTGCCAGTGTAATACTCTAGCCCGCGGACAAACGACAAATCCAATACTACCGGCGTCTCAATACCATACACGTCAAGTAATGATAATACGTGCCGCATATCTGCAATCCCTTCCTGTCCTCTCTTAGAATGCAATGATTGCGCCAACTTGCTTAATATTTCGGCGTTCGATCCAGACAAATCAAGAAATGTAAGAATGGTGTCAACTTCTGATTCAGAGAGTTCTCGCTCCTCTATTAACTCCCTCTTTACCTCATCACGACCTATTTTATCCAATTTATCCATGGAACGGAATACGTCCATCACCTGCTCTGCTGCAACACCTGCTTCACGCACAATACCTTCAGCAATTTTCCGAGAATTCAGTCGAATAGAGGCATCTGTAATCCCTAATGCTTGAAGACAGGCATCAGTAAGCACAACACACTCTGCATCGGCATGCAAACTTGATACACCAACTATATCGGCATCTGCTTGCTCAAATTCTCGATACCTCCCTTTTGCCGGACGATCATACCGCCACACTTTGCCAATATGAAAACGGCGGACAGGGAGCGGCAAATCTTTCCGCGTCGCCATAAAACGAGCTAGCGGCACTGTTAGATCAAAGCGCAATCCTAACTGCCGGTCAGATTTATCTCGAAAATAATAAATTTCATCCTGAATCTCTTCGCCCGCACCACCTTTTACTGTAAAAATCTCATAATTTTCAAATACAGGTGTATCTAGCTCTTGAAATCCGTAGCGGCGGTATTGCTCACGAATCGTCTCCTTAATCCACCGACGGAATGCCAACTCTTGACCAAAAAAATCCCGGGTACCGCGCGGAGTGTTAATGTCCATTTTCATCACTACCTTGCAAAATCTTTTACAAACCATCCTTAGGACAGTTTGTTCAATGAACAGGATCAACCAGTTCATTGCGAGAGGCGGGATCTGGAAGCACCTTCAGAAAGGAGCATCATCTCGACCGCCCACAGGACAGTCCGTACTGCCAACTGCTACGGCAGTTGTTTGCGAGGGGCGGGATTTGAACCCGCGTCAAGGGATCCACAGTCCCCCATTCTAGGCCACTAAACTACCCTCGCCATGTTGATACAATGTGCATTCAGGTGCAAATAGATGACTTACAGTAAGAGGAATTAAATTGGTTTTTGTTATCGAACAGATAAGTGTTATACACAGCCATCATCGTATACAGGGCAAAGTATACAAATTTTTAAATCAGAGGAAGCAAAAACTCTCTTAACTGGTGCTTACCATCAGATACGGACTAACATTTGACGATGTGTTGTTAATCCCACAGCGAACATCGCTGACTTCTCGCCGACAGGCACAGCTCGAGACTCTCTGCACACAAAATATACATTTACCTACCCCCTTACTCAGTGCAAATATGGCTTCAGTCACAGAAGCAGAGATGGCTATTGCAATGGCACAAAATGGTGGGTTAGGCATTATTCATAGATTCTACAGCGAGGAAGAACAATTACAACAGGTGCAGAGAGTAAAATCACAAACTGCCACGGAACAAACGAGTACCTGCGATCCACATGGCCAATTGAGAGCAGGAGCTGCGATAGGGGTACGTAATAGAATGAGTCGAGCCTCAAATTTAGTGAAAGCTGGTGCAGATTGTCTAGTGTTTGATGTCGCTCACGCACACGCTGATCATGTTATAAAACACCTTAAGACACTCAAACAAACACTGCCAGATGTAGATATACTTGTCGGCAATATTGCTACGAGTTCAGCGGCAGAAGATTTGATTGCTGCAGGTGCCGACGGGCTAAAGGTGGGTATAGGACCAAGCCCGGTGTGTTCCACGAGACAAAACACTGGGTGCGGTGTGCCGCAACTCACTGCTATTTACGATGTTGCCACAGTTGCCAAGGAGCACGATATACCAGTGTGTGCTGATGGCGGAATACGAACAGCAGGCGATATTGTCAAAGCCATTGCAGTCGGTGCTTCTTGTATTATGAACGGTTCTTTATTTGCAGGAGCGCATGAAAGTCCGGGCGACATCATATGGAAAGATGGTTGTCCGTATGCACAGTATTATGGGAGTGCCTCTACTGTTAACAAACAACGGCCAGCACAGTCTGCATCTGATCAGCAAAACAGGAGTCAATTGGAGTTTATCGAAGGCATTGCCACAGAAGTGCCCTATCGTGGCCCAGCCTCTGTACTCATACAAGAGCTGTGTGAAGGAATACAGAGCGGTATGAGTTACTGTGGTGCTGGCACAATAGCAGAAATGCCGAATGTTGCTGAATGCATACAAATCACAACAAATGGTGTCGCAGAAAGCCAGACAAAGGAACCGAGTTAAGAGATTGATATCGTACAGGATTTATCTGTACGGATAAGATATGCCTGCCTTCCTTCTAATGCCGTAGTAACTTGGTGTAATTGCCCATCTTCTATACCAAAAACAACACTATTGTCTGAACAGCTATTACGCAAAGTAGTCAATTCCACTGATTCAGTCACGCCAGCTAAATTCCACCCAGTCGATAATTCAACGGTAGTACTGGACAACGGGATTGCAGTTCCCTCTATCTCACA